>CAVKLF010000034.1:0-20732 GCA_963657075.1 bacterium
CCTCCATCGGCGACGCCCTCGTGCAGATGGGACAGAAAGACCTGCTCATCGACACGCAGGGCAACTGGGGAAACATTCTCACGGGCGACCGTGCGGCGGCTCCCCGTTACATAGAGGCACGCCTCTCCAAGTTTGCCCTCGACGTGGTTTTCAATCCGAAGACCACCGACTGGCAACTCTCTTACGACGGCAGAAACAAGGAGCCTATCACCCTGCCAGCCAAATTTCCATTGCTCCTGGCACAAGGTGCCGAGGGTATCGCCGTAGGACTGAGCAGCAAGGTGTTGCCACATAACTTCAACGACATCTGCGATGCAGCCATCCATTATCTCAAAGGTGAGCCATTCGCCCTCTACCCAGACTTCCCGACGGGCGGTGCCATCGACGTAAGCAAATACAACGATGGTCAGCGCGGCGGTGTGCTGAAGGTACGCGCCAAGATAGACAAGCTCGACAACAAGACGCTCGTTATCAGCGAAGTGCCATACAGCAAGACTGCTGAAACGCTCATCGAAAGCATCAAGAAGGCGGTAGAAAAAGGCAAGATCAAGGCACGCAAGATAGAAGACATCACCGCTGCCAATGTCGAGATTCTGGTACATCTTATCCCAGGAACCTCCTCCGACAAGACACTCGATGCACTCTATGCTTTCAGCGACTGCGAAATCAACATCTCGCCCAACTGCTGCGTCATCGAGGACAACAAGCCAGTATTCCTCACCATCAGCGACGTATTGCGCCACAGCGTAGACCGCACCATGGGATTGCTGCGCAAGGAGCTGATGATACGCAAGGGCGAACTGGAAGAGCAACTGTTTTTCTCCTCACTGGAGCGCATATTCATAGAAGAGCGCATCTACAAGGAGCGCAAATTCGAGCAGAGCAAAAACCAAGACGAGGTAGTGGCCTTCATCGACTCCAAACTGGAGCCTTTCAAGGACAAGCTTTTTACCGCCGAGGTAGATGGCAAGGGCATGGTAGAATACGCCTTCCATCGTGAGATAACCCGGGAAGACATTCTCAAGCTGCTGGAAATCAAGATGCAACGTATCCTGAAATACAACAAGGACAAGGCAGACGAACTGCTGATGAAAATCAAGGCAGAACTGGCAGAGATAGAGAACGACCTCGCCCACATGGTGGATGTTACCGTCAACTGGTTTGAGTACCTGAAGGGCAAGTACGGCAAACTGCACCCTCGCAAGACAGAGATACGCAACTTCGACACCATCGAGGCCACCAAGGTGGTGGAAGCCAACGAGAAGCTGTACATCAACCGACAGGAAGGCTTCGTAGGTACAGGACTGAAGAAAGACGAGTTCGTATGCAACTGCTCCGATCTCGACGACATCATCCTATTCTACAAGGACGGAAAATTCAAGGTTACCAAGGTGGCCGACAAGATATTCGTGGGCAAGAATATACTGCACGTACAGGTATTCAAGAAGAACGACAAGCGCACCATCTACAACTGTGTGTATCGCGACGGCAAACAGGGCGATTACTTCATCAAGCGATTCAATGTAACCGCCATGACGCGCGACAAACTCTACGACATTACGCAGGGCACACCAGGCAGCAAGGTAATCTACTTCACTGCCAATCCTAACGGTGAGGCAGAGGTTATCAAGATAACGATGGAGCCAGACCTCTCCAAGAAGCGCCAGAGCATCTTCCTGGAGAAAGATTTCTCTGACATTCTCATCAAGGGACGTGCTGCCAAAGGCAATCTGCTTACCAAGCGCACCATCCGCCGCATCGGCTTGAAGAGCCATGGTCACAGTACATTGGGAGGCAGAAAGGTATGGTTCGACCCAGACGTAAACCGCATCAACTACGACGAGAACGGACGGTTCCTTGGAGAGTTCAACGATGGTGAGAGCATCCTCGTGGTACTCGACAACGGAGACTTCTACATCACCAACTTCGACCCCAACAACCACTACGAGGACAACATCCTCCGTCTGGAGAAATGGGACGAGCACAAGATATGGACTGCCGTTCTCTACGATGCCGACAACGAGGGCTATCCATACATCAAGCGATTTACGATGGATGCCACCAAGCGCCATCAGAATTATCTCGGCGAGAATGCGAACAGCAAGCTTATCTTCCTAACAGATACAGTATACCCTCGCCTCAAGATAACATACGGAGGTGTAGATGCCGTTAGACCTGCCGAAGAAATCGATGCCGAGCAATTCATTGCCCAGAAGAGTTTCAAGGCCAAAGGCAAGCGCCTCACTACCTGGAAACTCGAAAGCATCGAGGAACTGGAGCCGACTCGTTTTCCAGAACCCGAGGAAGAAGACACCGATGCCAGCACCTCAGAGGACGAGCCTACAGAAAACCTCGACCCAGATGCAGGCAAGAGCCAGCAACAAGTCATCGATGAACTGACTGGGCAAACCAGTCTCTTCTCAAGCAAAGACTTCGAGGAAGACCAAAAAGACAAGGATTGGCTGTCGAAACAATAAAGCAAACAAAAAACGGCGTGGATTCCATGATGGATTCACGCCGTTTTTCCTTATTACCCCTTCACCAACGTAAGGAGGAATGATCATATTTCTCGAAAAAAGCAAGCTTTCTGATTATTTTTTCCCATTTTCTTCTTTTTATTCAGATAAAAGTTGTATCTTTGCACTCGCAAATGCGCTTGTGGCGAAATTGGTAGACGCGCTAGACTTAGGATCTAGTGGTTTAGGCCGTGTAGGTTCGAGTCCTATCAGGCGCACATGAAGAAGTCCTAATTACTTGAATATAAGTAGTTAGGACTTCTTCTTTAATTATGATATTTCATTTTAAAGGAGGGCGCCACTACATCATCCCCTCCAGCATCTCCTGTGCATCCCTCATGTCCTGCTCAAAATTGACATGGTCTACCAAGAACTCCTTTCTGCCCTTCGCCAACCATGCATAGAGCTGTGGATTCATGCCCTCCACATACTGCGCGATGGCATACTCGATGTCATCGCGCTGCGTGGGATTGGTAGAGAACTCGAAGACACGCAACTTCTGGTGGATAAAGCAATAAGCCGACTCTATGCAGTCTTGGCTGATGCCCTCTCTCAAAAAGGCATCAGCACACGTCATATTCATATCCATCATCTCACTCCTTTCATCGACAGGGCGATGCGCTTACGCTTCAGGTCTACATCGGCAACTCGTACCATGACGTGCTCATGTAGCTTCACCACCTCGTTAGGGTCGCTAACGTATCTATCAGCCAACTGGGAGATGTGAACAAGACCGTCGTTGTGTACACCGATATCTACAAAGGCACCGAAGTTAGTGATGTTGGTTACGATACCCGGCACCACCATGCCTACCTGCAAGTCTGTAATCTCCTTGATGCTCGCATCAAACTCAAACTTCTCCACCTTGCCACGAGGGTCTAGTCCTGGCTTGTCAAGCTCCGCCATGATGTCGGTCAAGGTAGGTATACCCACCTCGGCAGAGACATACTTCTTGATGTCTATCTTCTTCTGCAGCGCCTTGTCTTCTACCAGTTGTTTTACGGTTACCCCCTGGTCTTTCGCCATCTGCTCTACGAGCGCATAACGCTCGGGGTGAACAGCAGTACCATCCAATGGATTCTTGGCATGAGGGATTCTCAAGAAACCGGCACACTGCTCGAAAGCCGAAGGCCCGAGGCGCGCTACCTTCTTCAGCTGGGCACGAGAGGCAAAGGCACCGTTCTCCCGGCGATACTCCACGATGTTCTTGGCTAGCGTAGGCCCCAGTCCACTCACATAGGTCAAGAGATGCTGCGAAGCGGTGTTCAGGTTCACGCCCACCGAGTTTACACAACTCGTCACCACGGTATCGAGACTCTTCTTGAGCTGAGATTGGTCTACATCGTGCTGATACTGCCCCACTCCGATGCTCTTAGGGTCTATCTTCACCAATTCGGCAAGAGGGTCCATCAGACGGCGACCGATGCTCACGGCGCCACGCACGGTAACATCTTCGTCGGGGAATTCATCACGGGCTATCTTAGAAGCCGAATAGATGGAAGCGCCGTCCTCACTCACCACGTAGATGTCTACAGGATGTGCGAAGTCGATACCGTGCAACCAGTCGCTGGTCTCGCGGCTCGCCGTACCATTGCCCACAGCCATCGCCTCTATCTGGTATTGGCGCACCATACGCTGGATGGCAGCAGTAGCCTCAGCCCTCTTGCTGCGAGGAGGATGGGGATAAACAATCTCGTGATGGATCAGATTGCCCTGTGCGTCCAGACAGCAGGTTTTACATCCGTTGGCAAACCCTGGGTCTACCGCCATGACCCGTTTCTGTCCCAGTGGGGCAGCCAACAGGAGCTGGCGCAAGTTTTCGGCAAACACTACGATAGCCTCCTCATCGGCCTTCAGTTTGCTGAGGGCAGCAAACTCGGTCTCGATACTAGGGTTTACCAGACGTTTGAAGGAATCGTCCACAGCCTCAGCCACCAGTTTGGAAGCCTCGCCGTTGCCACGCACGTAGCGCTGCTTCAGTCGGTCGGTACATTCCTGTTCATCGGCAGAGATGCTGACGCGCAGAAATCCCGCAGCCTCGCCACGGCGCATTGCCAAGAGCCGATGTGACGAGCACTTCTTCAGCGGCTCGGAGAAGTCGAAATAGTCGGAGAATCGCTGAGCCTCTTCCTCGTCCTTCTTCTTGGCTACTACCTTAGAGGTGATGATGGCCCCATGCTTGTATCTCTGGCGCACAGAGTTGCGGGTAAACTCGTTCTCGCTGATGGTCTCGGCGATGATGTCCTTGGCACCCTGGATGGCAGCCTCCACATCCTTCACCTTCTCGCCCACAAATTTCTTGGCCACTTGCAGAGGATTGTTCTCACGCTGCAGGAGGATGAGCTGGGCCAGCGGTTCGAGTCCAGCCTCGCGAGCCACCTGGGCACGGGTGCGGCGCTTGGGCTTGTAGGGCAGATAGATGTCTTCCAGTTCGGTGGCATCCCAGCACTGTTCGATGCGTTTCTTCAGTTCATCGGTCAGCTTACCCTGCTCTTCTACGGTCTTGAGGATGGTCTCCTTGCGCTTTGCCATCTCCTTAAACTTGTCGTTGGCTTGGGCGATAGCCTCTATGGTCACCTCGTCCATATTGCCCGTCTTCTCCTTGCGGTAGCGGGAGATAAACGGAATGGTGCAGCCCTCTTCGAGCAGCTCCAGCGTATTCTCTACAGCCTGCTCACGAAGGTTGAGCTGGGCTGCTATCAGTTTCGTAAATTGATTCATCTTATTATCTTGTACATAGTATGTAGATGCAAAATTAAACAAAAATATTGGTTTACACAAATCTTTTGATGAATCAACAAGAATTTTCCATAAAAAATATTCGAAAAAGAAATGTTCGCAGAAATAAAAAAGAGGGGACGTCCTAATAGCACGTCCCCTCAACAATACGAGAGAGAAATGAATCATTCTTTTCCCAAAGAACTCTTAGAGATTTATTTCATGATAGAAAGCTTGGGAGCTGCACCAGCATATTTACTTTCACTTACAGCCTGTTTCTTCTGCATGAACGGATCTTTAAAATAAGTCAAGCCAGCTACGTAATTAGCCGAAGTAAGCTCTTGTGCACTAAACAATTCGAAGCGAATAGCATCCACATTGTAGCCACTCCATGAACCATTGTCTTCGAAACTAATCATGGTTCCGGCCTCAGAATCGCCCAAGATGACACCATCTATACTATAAGCGTTACCCCAAGTAAGATAACCCAGGCTGGTATCCCACAAGGTAGAGTAGATATAGTAAGTAGTCTGCTCTTCGGTCTCTTCATCCGTTTCTACCCACTCTCCCCAGTATAGACCAGCAGAGTATTTGAAAGAGAGGTTTTCCTCGTCAAAAGGAAGTTCCACGGAAGCCTTCAGGGCAGGAATCGTCCACTTTAAAGTTCCGGCACTAGCCCCCTCTGCCAAATTGCTTGACAAAGAGATGTACTGTCCTTTACTATTTTTGCCTATCAACAAATAATCTCCATAGACATCCTTGGCCTCACCTTGAGTGACGAGCACAGAATCCTTTCTCGGACCACTCGTACAATAAACATAAGCCGAACGAACATTGCCAGATGTGTTGTCTTCCATATTGAACACAATACTGTCACCTTGGACAGAAGCAGTAAACCAGTTAGCATCCTCATCGACACTCAGTGTCACATCATAACTGTGCATCAGTTTCAGATAACCAGTACCAGCAGCATCTGTATGTATATACTTATGCTCATTCAGGTAAAAGAGCATACCCGACTGCGACACCGCAATATGAGTTTCATTACCCGCTTGATCCTTGATGGTAACCACTGAGTTACGAGCATCAACCTCCTCATTGGAGCTCACGGTAACCTTTACCTTATAATCACCGTCTTTCGAAACCGCACACCACTCATCACTGCTCTCTACAGAAGCGATGGGCGTTGTGCTAGACACCGTGATTTCGCCGTCGCCGCCCTTGGCGTTAAAGGCAACACTCGATTCGGTTACCTTCAACGGAGATGTGGCAGGCGTATAATCATCGTCTGAACATGCTGCGAATGCCAAGAGGCAGCCCAGCAGCATATAAAATATCTTCAGTTTCTTCATAATCTTTGTCTTTTAATATTTAATACTGATAAGAAACCTACAATGTCAAGGTGAACCAAACGGATGGGTCACTGACACTCTCCAGTTTCACTTGGTTTTTAATAAGACCATCGTTGAAGGTTGCCTTATAAGGCGCATGGTTCAGCACATAGTTGACAAATGGAGATGCACCATTCACTCTTAGATCACCCTCGAAGCCATAACCAGCACCTAGGCCCTCGATGTTGGCTATGCCTGTAGTCTCGTCATAAGACAGTTTCACGCCATAATAGGCAGGATAGCTAAAAGTCATGCCCCAGAAAGACAAACTCCAATCTATGGCAATCACCTTCTCATAGCCCTTTTCCAAATCATAAGACTGGACGGCGTTGCCAATATAGACACCAGCCAAAGTATACGAATCGCTAACCATCAGCAAGCTGTCATAGCGAACCTTCAAGCTGTCGCACATGTTGTCGGCTTCAAATTTCCAATTGCCCGGCGAATTGAGGAACTGCTCGCTTACAGAAGGCAGGGCGATAACTCCCTGGCCATCGGCTACGGTAATATTGCCTGTAGCCTCATCATACTTGAAATATTGATATTCCTTGCCATCCAAGGTTACAGGTTCATAGAGATGGAAGCCATCGGGATTATAAAACATCGGAACCTCTTGCGTCGTACTGTCGTTGTCGATATCCACCACAGAGAACTGCTTGTCACCGATGGTCACAGGATAGCTCTTGTCGCCTATCTTCAAAGAAGAATAGTTCACCTTTTCTATCATATCCCACATCTCCACCGACTGGGCGATAAACGTCTTGGAGTCGGTATTCTTCAGCTTATACATCTTGAGTACATTCTCATACTTCTTGCCGCGGAGATAGATGGTATCCTCGTCTGCGCTAGTCTTGAGGAAGGTAAACTCATAGTCACTCTCATAACCATCTATATCAGAAGAACCGCGAGGCTCAGAGAAGAAATGGAACAAGACGTTATAGGTATCGAACGTAAGGATGACGCCCTGCTCGGCCTTCACCGTATACATAGAAGTCACCTCTGTGCCAGCAGGCCATTCTTCTGTATCGCTGTACAAGGAGAGCTCGCTTGCCATGGTTACCTTCTCGTCGCCAAACTTGGCCGTATAAAGATAGCCTCCGTAAGAGCCATCACTAGGCAAGAACTCCATCACCCAGCCACTCTCGCTGCTGGTGAGCAGGTTCTGGTATTTATCCACACTCTTATTCAAGCGTTGTGCGGCCGACTCTCCGAAAAGATCGTCCTCCTCGTGAGAACAAGAAGCAAAGCCCACACACAACATGAGTGCCATGATGATAAAACTATATATTTTTTTCATAATGCAAAATCTTTATTTGAGTGATTCCAAATCTACATTCCCGTCTACGACATCATTGATGCGGCGCTGCACACAATCGCGAAGCTCATCAAGATCGATGCCCCAAGACGACTCCATGTAATTCCTTACAATCTCAAGTTTTTGATTGATAATAGACGCTCCTTCGGTGCCAGCATCATCAATGATGGCCTGCCACTCGGCAGATGTCTTGGTAATATATACCGACGTTACCTCTGCAATATCCTCACGAGGTTCGCACATCGCATAAGGCGTAACGAAACCCAGCTGATGGGCTTCTGAATCTTCTACCAAGTACCAGTCGCCATTTACATAGTTGGCCTCCGAAATAAGGTCGAACTCTGTAGGATAACTCTTGGTTTGGTGTAAGATGTGAGCAAACTCATGATGCATCGTCTTGAAGTAATACTCGTTGAGAAAGTCGCGGTCTATCTGAAGACTGTTTACCAAATAGAGCGTCACCTTCAAGCCGCCCTCTGCCGTACCCAGCACCATGGTGCCATTGCTCTGGTAGGCAGCAGAGCCTATGAAATGGAGCACCTTGGGCACGAAACGACGGGTAAAGTCGACACCAGCCACCTCATCATAAGCCTCTAGCCAAGCATACTTTACGATATGGGCCAGGGTTACTGAGTTGTCGTAGTCGGCAGGTGCCAGGGTATAATCGTGGGCCGACTCTATATCCTGCATTCGATACATCAAGTTGATGTTATAAGGCAAAGTGTAATTTTTGTATATCCACTTGTCAAAGTCATTTTCCTTTACCTTGCTGTCTTGGAAGATACTCTCCTTGTCTAGACTATCCTCGCTGCAGGAGGTGAGATTTCCCAACGCTGCAAGCGACAAAGCAAACATAAATATATATTTCTTCATAATCTTCTACCTTTTAAATATTACTTACGTGGATTAGCCTCAAGACCGGCCTTGATAACGCTGGATGGCAACTGGATAGCCCTACGGGGATCGTCTACATCCATCGTGTCGGTTACGGTGATGTTAGAACTACCATCTATCGTGCGGCGGTAAATGGTGATGCCATAGCGCTTGATGTCGAACCAGCGAAGTCCCTCATGAAGCGTCATAATTCTACGGCAATGAAGCAAGCACTGCAAGAATGTTTCCTGGTCGCCCGGTTCTACCGTAAAGTCGGGATGCAATTCCTTCTTTGGAGTAGGCGACGTAGGGGTATAATACTTCATGCGTGTGCCATACACTCTGTCGATGTCCGCCATGGTAACGGTTCGGGTGTAAGAGGTAAAGTTGTGCATCCAGATATTGAAGTTGCTCAGGGCCTTGTCGTAGTCGCTCTTCATGATGTATGCCTCTATCATGTTGAGCATCACCTCGTCTGAGGTCAAGGCTGGGAACATCTCATGAGGATTACCAATGTCATTTACAGCATCTGTAATCTCAAAGAACTCTCCAAACTTATCCATGATAACCTTTGGGAAGTTGGTATACGAATAAATCTTGTAATTGAGATAACTATAGCTTCCCCAGAGAGAAGTGGCCTTGTTGGTCTCTGTAGTAGATATCTTTGCACCATGGCAATACTTGAAGCCTAAACGATAAGGACCATAATAACGCACCCACAGGGAATTGGTAGAGCACAATAAGAGGTTAGCCTTTCTATCTGCATCCACAAAGGCATTGGCACGCACGCTGTTGTTTGGGGTAAGCGATCCTATCTCCTTCCACTCCCTCAGCATCGTCAACGGATTGCTGGTCAGCACATCCTGTGCATACTCGATTACCTTGTCGTAATTGCTCTTGTCGTCCTGAACATAGAACAAGTAGAAGCGAGCCGCCAAAGCCTCGGCAGCCTTCTTGGTGAAGTGATAAGCGGGCACTGAATAAGAGGCCTCGGCAAGCAAAGGAATACCCTCCAGCAAGTCTGCCTCGATGTGTTTATACACATCTGCCACCGTGCCACGCTCGTAATGAGGAGACACCGTATTCTCTACCTTGGTAACGTAAGGAATGCCAAGGTCGGTGCTGGAAGTCTTCGGGCTGTAAGCCTTGCAAAAGATGTTGACCAAATTGAAATGGTTGAAGGCACGGCAAACCAGTGCCTCACCCTTTGCTGCCTGAAGCTCGGCTGGATTACCCTGTTGCTCGATGGCCTCAAGCACCATATTAGCAGAGGCGATGGCATGATAGCTATCATTCCAGAGCAGGTAGGGGCTGTCATAATCTTCATAAGTGATGTCGGCCCACTCCGCAGCCTCATCCTGAAGTTTTTGATAAGATGTATAGCCCAAGACGTCGATATGGTCGGTGTTGTCTGACTCTAACTCGGCGATGGCTGCATAATGAGTTGTAGGATAAGCAGACACCAGCATATCCTGAATCTTGGATGTCTCATCCAGTTCGGTACGGTTGTCGGGCATCTTGTCGAGATAATCATCACAAGATGTCACCCCCAACAGGAGCGATGCTGCCAATATATAATATTTGAAATTTACTTTCATAACTTTTCCTTTATTAGATAGTGAAACATTAGATACCCAATCTGAGAGTCAGTGTAAACTGCTTTGGCATTGGGGCAGACACACCTCCTGAGCGGAAGAATTCTGGGTCTTGACCGTTCAGTTTGTCATCGGCATAGAGAAGGAACAAGTTGGTAGCCTGCAACTTCAACGAGAGGTCGCTCAACTTCAATGGCTCCAGCCATGCTTTCGGGAAATCATACGACAAAGAAATCTCCTTCATGCGAATGAAATCACCCTTGGCCACACGAGCCGAAGAATAATTATAGGCATTGTACAAGGTCTTGAGATAACTGTCTCTTGATACCTGTGCAGCGGTCAATATCACAGGAATATTGGTAATGGCCTCATCACCTGGCTGCACCCAACGATTCTTAAACTCCTTAGGCATTGCCGTGAGGTCGGAATACTCATCCTTGAAGACTGGATCCAAGCGAACCACATTGCCGAAAGAATAGGTAAGGAACACATTCAGACGGAAATTCTTGTACTTGAAAATGTTTCCTAAACTACCTGTTGTGGTAGGATCGGTAGGACCTTCATACACCAGATTGTCAAGAACCTGGCTCTGGAAGTCAATCTGCTCGCCATTAGACGTGATATTTCCGTCCTGGTCTGTTATGATAGGAAGACCGCTGTCGCTCAGACCATTAAACTTGTAAGAGAACAAGCCTCTTACAGGATAGCCCTCAAGTGCGAAACCTGTACCAGACACCAAGTCGATTACCTTTGAGTTAGACTGCAATTCTGTAACCTTGGTCTTGGCATACGAGAAGATGAAATCTGTGGTCCAAGAGAAATCCTTGGTCTGGATGTTCTTCGTAGAAAGCGTAAACTCTACACCATGCGACTTCATGGAAGCTACATTGGCGTATTTCTCTATCTGTCCGCCTGCACCCGAGGTGCGAATCAAGCCTATCAAGTCGTAGTTGTTTCGCTTGTACCAGTCGAGCGCAAAGTTAATGCGGTTGTTGAGGAAACCGGCATCAAAGCCAAGGTTCAACTCATGCTTCTTCTCATAGGTCAACTCATCATTGCCCAAGTCGCTCCAATCCAGACCACTCTCCTGAATGCTTGTAAATGGGCGGTATGGCTTATAGCTCTTCAATACAGCAGCCGCATTCGACACGTTTGTAGGACCGGGGTCGCCAGTCAATGAATAGGAAGCCTTCAATGTAAGGTGAGAGAGTGCAGGGCGCAAAGACTCGAAGAAACTCTCCTCGTGCGCATTCCATGCACCAGAAACATTCCAGGTAGGTAACCAACGGGCGCTGCGGCTCTTGCCCAAACGGTTGGTGCCCTCATAACGGTAGGTGCCATTCAACACATAACGACCCTTGTAAGAATAGGTGCCGTTGGCAAAGAATGCCGCTGTACGGGAGAAGGTGTTGGAGAGCGAATAGTAATCGGTGTTGCTCTCTATGCTCTTCTTGAAGAACTGATAGGTATAGAATGGGATTTCACCCTTGGTATACTGCATACCCCAACCGTTGAAGTAGTTCTTGTTGCGCGACAAGTCGCTCACCTCCATACCACCAAACAGGTTTACAATATGAATTTGGTTGAAGGTATGGTTCCAGTTTACAGTTCCGCGGAAGTCGTAACTGTTCATCTTATAGTCTGTCTTCTGATAAATACCACCCTGTGGCAATATAGAGATAGGCAAGGCATAAGCATTGTCTGGGTCGGTATACAAGAAGGGGTTGTTGTCGCGCACGGTAGCGTCAGGCATCGCACGATAAGCACGGGCCTGGTTTGAGTTGTCGTCAACAATATGCTCCTGCATGGTACCCGAGAACTTCACGGCTCCCAGCAAAGAGAACTCCAAACCCACGATAGGCTTGTACTTCAACTCACCCTGAAACTTGAGGTCGGTAACGTCAAGATTCATATAGTTCTTGTCCAACTCATCCAAGATGTTGAAGTCGGCATAATTGCGGGTATAGAAAGCACTGGCATCAAGTGTTCTTGATGTATTCAAAGCATAAGAATAAGGGTTGATGTCGAAGTCGCGCTTTACCTCGCCATAAACAGGGTCTACAGTCTGCGACAATGTACCAGGCGCTCTCTGCTTACGATAAGAACCAGAGGTAATGATATTGAACGACAACTTATCTGAAATATTATAAGTGGCATTCAAATTGGCAGTATAACGGTTCACCTTGCTCTGCTTGTACCATCCGGGGTCTACCATGGCACTCAAAGAAGCATAGAAGTTGAGCTTGTCGGTACCACCACTCATGCTCACAGAATGGTTGTGCTGGATGCCACTGGAGAACAACTCGTCAAACCAATTCGTATTTCTATACTCTGCCTGGCGCAAGTACTCGTTCATAGCCTGCTCAGTATTCTCCAGGGCGAAAGTACCACTTGCTGCATCATAAGTGTTCATCAGTTGGTACATCTTACCATAAACACCACTCTCCGATGCACGGTAAGTATCAGAGAAATTGAGCCAGCCCTTCTGCTTCAACTCCTTATAAACGCCCATCTGCTCCTGAGAGTCCATGATATTGAACTCACTGTAATGAGGTTTCAGGCGCATGGTGTACTCTCCCGTATAAGAAATCTTGCTAAATCCTGAGCGACCTTTCTTGGTAGTGACGACAATGACACCAGCCATCGCACGCGCACCATATATAGAGGTGGCAGAACCATCCTTCAATATCTGGAAGCTCTCAATATCATCTGCATTCAAACCTGCGATGGCAGAAGAAATCAAGGTTTCAGCATCACCAGAAGAGAGGTCATCGGTACTTACATCCGTAACATCCTCCATGATGACACCATCCACCACCCAAAGAGGCTTGGAAGAACCATAGATAGAGGTAGCTCCACGCACACGAATCTTAGGGGCTGTACCGAAAGTACCAGTTACGTTCTGCACTGACACACCAGCAGCACGACCTTCCAAAGAACGGCTAATATCAGCTACACCATCCAATTTTGCATCACCTGCATTAATGCTTGTTGCCGCTCCAGTGAACAAGCGACGATCCACATGCTGCATACCAGTGACTACCACCTCTCCCAGGCTTTTGGCATCAGCTTTCAATCTAACAATCATCTTGGCGGACGGTGAAACCGTTTGTGGCTGCATACCAAGATAGCTGACAACAAGTTTTTTACCTGCAGGTACCTCTAGAGAGAAGTGACCATCTATATCAGTGACCGTTCCCGTCTTACCCGCACCTGCGATAACAACGGAAGCACCAATGATAGGTTCGCCATCTTCCTGAGAAACTACGGTACCTGTTACTTTAGTTTGAGCCAACGCCCCCCCCACATATGAGGAAGAGGTTGACTAACAAGAAAAGCAATCTTTTTTCCATACAATCTTCTCTTAAAAATTAAACAACTTATATCTTCTTTAACTATTTCTGAACTTTCAATTCTTAAAATACGTCTCTTGTCCTCTTACTTTCCGTTTGCAAATATAATACTTTTTAATGAATATTTGACATACTTATAGTCATTTTTATTGCATTACGACACCTTTTCTTGATTTCCGTCAACTATCAGATACCATAAATGCCAGTTTTAACTAAATTAAGTCAAAACTGGCATCTATTCTTAATTTTCCTCAAACAATGTCAATTCGAAGAATCTTACACATATTCCTAAAAGATATCCTACCTTACGCTTTTCACAGATCTATTTTTTGATGGTAAACTCAAACCTGAGGCCACCCTCCGTCTGATTGTTCACCCGGATGGTACCGCCATGCAGCAGTACGGCATTTTTAACGATGGCAAGTCCCAGGCCCGTACCACCCATCTTCCTGCTGCGTCCCTTGTCCACCCGATAGAAACGTTCGAAGAGGCGCGGCAAATGTTCGGCAGGCACACCCTGGCCATTGTCGCAGAACACAAAACGCCACTTATTGCCTTGCTCCTTTGCCTCCAGCGTCATCTTGGTGCCCTCGCCAGCATAGGCAATGGCATTGTCGGTAAGATTGCGGAAGACGCTGTAAAGCAGGCTACGATTGCCCTTCACTACGATGCGCTCTGGCAACTGGTTGTCGAACGTCATCTTGTGGGCGTCTCGTTCCAGGGCGGTTTCCTTGGATATCGAGGCTACCAGCTGGGTAATGTCCACAGCCTCAAAGTCTATCATATCCGACCCGTCGTCCAGACGATTGAGCGTAGAGATGTCTCTCAATAGCGAGGTGAGCCGCTCGCTCTGCGCATAGCACCGCTGCAGAAATTGCGCCTTGGTCTCCTCATTGATATGCGGATTGTCAAGGATGGTTTCCAGATAGCCCTGTATGCTGGCCACAGGAGTCTTGAGTTCGTGGGCGATATTCTGGGTAAGCTGGCGTTTCAGCACGTCTTGTTCCTTGCGAGTGGTCTGGATGCGCTTGTACATCTTGATGATGCGCTCGGCTATCTCGCCCAGTTCATCGCCAGGGAATTTGGCGAGGTCTTCTATCTCCAGGCTCTCATTATGGTCTGCCTTATAGGCAAAGATACGGAGCTTGGATATGTTTTTGCCCAGCCGGGAGGTGAAGCGATAGAGCACGATGGTGAGCAGCACGATGGCGGCAATGGCAAACCAGATGTAATGCTGGTCGGCCTGCAACGACTTGGCCAAGTCATCATTATATGGCAAGGCACTGCGTATGACAACCGAGTCGGCGGGGAAATAGGAGGCCACGTAGAAGTAATCTTGCTTCAGAGTCTTCGATTGCCTTTCTACACTCGTTCCTTGTCCCAGGCGAAGCGCATCTTGTATCTCCTTCCTGTTGAGGTGGTTGGGGAAATGTTCGTAGTCCTTGCTCATATTATCGTAGAGCACCTTGCCGTCGGGGCGAATCAATGTAAGGCGCAAGTCCTTGCTCTCATGTTCTCGCACAAAAGCGTTCAACTTTTCTTCTGACACAAAGATTTTCCTACATTCCTTTTCACCCTTCTGCGAGTCTCTAGCCTCGTCGCTCCTGAGCACACCCTTGTCGTGGGCCAGCGACAAGTCTTCCTCCAGCAAGGCATTATAGCCCTCCAGCTTCATGGTGAGCGTACTTATCTTAAACTGTTTCTCGCGCGACTGCTGAAACACAATGAAACTGACGGCGAACACCAGGAACACCGTCAGCACGTAGAAGTACAATTTTCTTCCTACACTATTTATCTTGATCATAAGCACCTCTAAGCGTCAAAATAATACCCGAAGCCAAGTCGCGTGACGATGCACTTGGCGAACGGTCCGATTTTCTTTCTCATGCGAGTGATGTTGACATCCACCGTACGGTCGAGCACCATCACATCCTTAGGCCATACACGGTCGATGAGTTCCTGTCGCGAGAACACCCTGCCCTTCTCCTCCAGCAAGAGGTGGAGCAACTCGAATTCTGTCTTCGTGAAAGGCACATTCTCGCCATTGATGCTCACCGTCTTCTTGTCGAGATTGAGCACCAATCCCTGATAGCTGATGATGGTAGGTTCGGGCATTTCGCCCGTCTGGTCGGAGGTACGGCGCAGCACGGCACGCACTCTCACCATGACCTCTCGGATGGAGAATGGCTTCGAAATATAGTCATCGGCACCGATATTAAATCCCGTTACCGTATCATTCTCCGTATCGCGAGCCGTCAGGAAGATGATAGGTATCTGTGAGGTCAGCTGATTGGACTTCAACTGCTTCGCCATCTGAAAACCACTCATGCCGCCCATCATCACGTCTAGCAACAGGAGATGAAAGGAAGGGATATCCTTCTCCAGTGCCTCCTCTGCCGAATTAGCAGTCTCCACCTCATATCCCTCTACCTCCAGATTGAATTTCAGGATCTCACACAAGTCTTGCTCGTCGTCTACGACCAGTATTCTCTTAGCATTGTCACTCATAGTTATACTATTTTATTGTTAAATCTGCTGCAAAAGTAACATTTTTATATTGTAATATCCTTTACATTCGGTTACATTTTAGTTACAAGCCCTTTCTAATAGCTAAAAAATGATAAAGAAGAAAAAAGTAACACATTTTTTAACATAGTGTCACAAGATTGGCTACACCTTTGTTTGCAAATAAGAAACAATAACTGTAATTTTGCATGCGATAAAAAAAACAATAATTTAATAACGCAAAATTTAAAACTTCGTGAGATTATGAAAGATAAAATTAATACTACTATTGCCATTGGTGAGCTTATCAAACAGGAGTTGAAAAAGCAAGGAAAGACTACTGTATGGTTGTCTAGACAATTAGGCTGTCACCGCACCAACATTTACAAGGTATATGGTCGTTCTTCCGTAGACACTGCCATGTTGTTCCACATCTCTCAGTTGCTCCACACCGACTTCTTCAAGCTTTACTCGGATGCTCTTAAATCGGTAAAAGAGTAAGGGGAAAGTAAAAAAATAAAAAGGTAAAAAAGTAAAAAGGTAAAAAAAAGGGGGCTTATCAAGCGAGCAAGTTTCATCTCGCATGATAAGCCCTTTTTATTTTATCTTGGCTCTGGCAGTATTAGCCGAGTCGTTTTTCCAGACGCTCACGGATGGCAGCTATGAAGCCAGCTGAGTTAACGCCCTTTGCCTCTACACCTTCCATCAGGTTAACGAGGTCTTTGGTAGCGATACCGTCATTGAGGGTATCGAAGCAAGCTGCCTCCAGCTCATCGCCAAACTTCTGCAATGCCTCATTGCCATCCAGCTCGCCACGCTTTCTCAGCGCACCACTCCATGCAAAGATAGTGGCCATTGGGTTGGTGGATGTATCTTCGCCCTTCAGATAGCGATAGTAGTGGCGGGTTACAGTACCGTGGGCAGCCTCATACTCGTACTTGCCATCGGGCGAAACCAGCACGGAGGTCATCATCGCCAATGAGCCGAAGGCAGTGCTGAGCATATCGCTCATCACATCACCATCATAGTTCTTGCAAGCCCAGATAAATCCGCCCTTGCTGCGGATGACGCGAGCCACAGCATCGTCGAT
This sequence comes from bacterium, assembly GCA_963657075.1. Taxonomy (GTDB): domain Bacteria; phylum Bacteroidota; class Bacteroidia; order Bacteroidales; family Bacteroidaceae; genus Prevotella. Next base: position 17,357 of record CAVKLF010000034.1, read on the forward strand.
CAATGTATAGAAGTACTCGATGCCCAACTCGGCAAACTTCTCCTTATAGTCGCTCTCATATACCTCCTCGAAGATCTTGCGGAACTGTGCGTCGTAGGTCTTGGAGATGGTATCCTTGGTGGCAAACCAGAGGTCTTGCTTGGTGTCGATGGCAAACTTGAAGCAGCTATGTGCAAAGCTACGGATACTCTTATCGGTATTGTGCATGCCCTGGATAACGCCTGCGCCATCGAAGCTGTGTATCTCTACCTCCTGCTTCTTGCCGCTCTTGCCTTCGAATACGAGCTTGGCTGTACCTGGCTCATCGGCACGAAGCTCCACGCTCTTGTACACGTCGCCATAGGCATGACGGGCTATGGTGATAGGCTTCTCCCAGTTTTTTACGCATGGGTGGATGCTAGGGATGGTGATAGGAGCACGGAACACGGTACCGTCCATGATGCTGCGGATGGTGCCGTTAGGGCTCTTCCACATCTTATGGAGCTTATACTCGTCCATACGCTGGGCGTTAGGGGTGATGGTGGCACATTTTACTGCCACTCCGTATTTCTTGGCCGCCTCGGCAGAGTCGATGGTTACTTGGTCGCCAGTCTCGTCACGATATGGCAAACCGAGGTCATAATACTCCGACTTCAAGTCTACGAAAGGAAGAATCAGTTCGTCCTTGATCATCTTCCAGAGAATACGAGTCATCTCGTCACCGTCCATCTCCACCAATGGAGTCGTCATCTTAATCTTTTCCATAACAACTATATATAATAATGTATAAATAATAATGTATCATGTACCATTATCAGGCTTGCGAACCCCGTACTTGATATTTTGTCTGCAAAATTACGAAAAATATTCTAGAAAAGAAAGAAAACGCGTATTTTTTCTTTCAAAATGAAAAGAAATCACACTCTTTCTTGCGTTTTCTCGTATCATTTCCTCTGAGCCTGTCTTATCGGGAGGGCGGATTGCAAATCCGCAGGAAAAAAGGCTATAAGCATGAAAATGGCGGCACGTCTGCCTCTCGCAGATTGCCGCCATTACACTTTTTATTATATCGTCTGAGATTTATGGTTTCATATCAGAGGAGTGTGGCTATTGCCCGATGGTAGAGGAAGGAGCCGTACTAGTCTTTTGCTCGCCAGCCCCCTTCGCAACATCCGTTTTTCCACCTGTCAGGCGGAACACGATAGGAACCACATACCTTACATTCACAGGTTTGCCGCCTTGTGTACCAGGTGTCCACTTCGGCATCGAGCCTACCACTCTCAGCGCCTCTGCATCCAAATCGGGGTCTACCGAGTTGATGACCTTCGCACCACTGAGGCTACCATCTTTCCCTATCACGAACGACACGATAACTCGTCCTTGCTTATTGGCATCGAAGGCTGCCTTCGGATACCTTACGTTCATCATCAAGAATTTCATCATCTCCCCATTGCCACCAGGAAATTGCGGCATCGTCTCCACGACATCATATACCCTGTCTGTCTTGGAAGAGTCTGCAGCTGCCACGTTTTCCGTCTTTGCCACCTCGGGCGCTTCCTTAGCCAGTCCAGAGGTCTGAGCCGCATCAGAAAGGAGTACTTGCTCTGCCGTCTTCGACATCGCTCCCACTTCGGATGCAGACTCCGTCTTCTCTTGAGCCAGAGCCACTTCGGGCATCTGCTCGCCCAGTTTACGAGCCACACTCTCGATGTTGCTTACCATGAGCAAGGCTCCTGCCAAAGGTACGAAAAGGAGGTATTTCGCCTTACCTATTTCACTAGTTCTACGTTTGTTCATCATTTTAATTCTTTTTTTAAGAGGTAATAAATTAAAATTATTGGCTATTTCGGTCGAACGAATCGGCTTTCGATAAGCCAAACCTAGAAGGTGATACTGATAGGATTTGCGCGCGTTGCCATCAGATAAAACACTTTCGTCGGCTAAATATTCCAGATTGATTCTTACTTCCTGCTTCATGAGCCATGCGAAGGGATTGAACCAGCATGCCATGGCAAACAACTCGGCGAAGAGGCTATCCAGCGAATGCAGTCCACCGGCATGGGTACACTCATGTACCAACACCTCGTGCAGTTGCCCACCCTCCAAGGTCTGCGGATACACGAATATCCAGCGGAAGAACGAGAAGGGGCTGCCCTCCCCCTTGAGCACATGTACCGTAACCCCCTCTACCTCCAGCCTCTGCGACGTCATCGCCATACGGCAAATCGTAAACAGTTGCCACAAAAACCTGACGGAGAGTAGCGCTACCCCCACCCAATAGACACAGAACAGCACATCCATCCTGGTAAGGCTAGGAGCCTGCGCCTTTACCACCGGCACAGGGTAGAAAGTGTCGGCATAGACATTGGCCATGCTAACCATCGTAGGCGTCTCCCTTACCCAGTACTCCATATTGAGCGCAGGTATCATGAGGGCTACTGCATAGATGAGCCAAAGAGTGAGGCGGCGAAGTGAGAAAAAGGTATCTCGGCTCATCGTAAGGCGATAAAATCCGTATAGCAGCATCAAGGCTGCATTGATTTTCAGGAGGTAAATCATAGTTATGAGGGGGATTAATTAATCTTCAGTACGTTCTATTTCTCGGATAATCTCTTTCAGTTCGTCAGGACTTATCTTCTCATCCTTGGCAAAGAAGGAGACCATCTCCTTAAAGGAATTCTTGAAATAATTGTTGACGAACCCCGACAGGAATCTTCTCTTATATTCACTCTCGGCAATGGCAGGAGTATATACATAGCCCTTGCCGTCACGCTCCGCCTTGACGTAAGCCTTGCGCTTCAGATTGTTTACGATGGATGCCACCGTAGTGTATGGCGGACGAGGCTCGGGCAGCAATTCCATGATCTGCTTGATGGCGCATCGTCCTAGTTTCCATATCTGGAGCATGATATCTTCTTCTTGATTGGTCAATTTTTCCATTCTCTTTTTTATCTTGTTTTCGTACGGCTATTCACCATTGGTTATGCTTTGTTTTGTCATTCACGGTGCAAATCTACGAAATTTTCGTAATAGCACAACACAATTAGCCGTTAAAAAGTCTAAATTCAATTATCTTTTAACATTTTACGAACTTTTCGTAGTTATATTTCTCATCCATTTAGGCATGGGGAATAGCAGATTTGTAATCTCGCAGAAGCAAGAGCAGTTCTCCGCGGGAACGCCTAGCGGAACAAAGCCGGGGCGACAACCTGCAGGGGGAACGAAGGTTTCGGCGGATTTGCAATCCGACGAGCAAGCAAGTTTGCCTATCATTTTCCACTTAGTAATAGTAAAAAAAACTCAACTTTCTGAAGTACCGAAAGTTGGGAAGTTAAGGGGAGTGAAGAGAAGTTATCGCTCTCTACGAGAGCTGTGAAGTTAAGGGACAACACCTTTT
>CAVKLF010000035.1:0-20354 GCA_963657075.1 bacterium
TATATATAATATATAACTAATTAATTATTAATAAGTTATAAGTATATAGAGGGAGGGGAAGGGAGATAGGGGTACTTGTTTTTTTTAACTGAGATACTGAGATTTGAGATTTTCCGCCTTTCCCCAGCCGGATTTTCAAGCCAATTCATACTTTCAGTTTTCTGTCTTTTTACTTGCGGAAGCAGGTAATCTTCATTTCCTTTCCCAGGCTTATTGCTTTTTTACCTTCTCCACTTTCGGGCGTTCCGAAAGTTAGGGAGCTTAGGGGGAGCTAAGGGAAGTTGTCGGAAGGCTGAATGACTCGTTCTTGACCCAAATCTATTGCGATTCAGTTTCAATGTGCAAAAATACAAAAAAAACTCGAAATATATTTGGTTTTATCATTTTTTTTATATATCTTTGTAGTCAAATAGCAGATAGGGCTGCTGTTTTCGGGCACAAGCCCACACAAGAGGTAATTTTATTATAAAAATACAATAAACTATGGCTAATAACGCAGAATTAATCAAGCAGTGTGAGGAAAGAGCACAGCAGTGGCTCACTCCAGCTTTTGACGAAGAAACACGTAAGGAAGTACAGGCAATGCTCGACGCAGACGACAAGTCGGCACTTGTAGATGCTTTCTATCAGAACTTGGAGTTTGGTACTGGCGGCTTGCGCGGCATCATGGGCGCAGGTACCAACCGCATGAACAAGTATATCGTAGGTATGGCAACACAAGGTTTTGCCAACTATATCCTCAAAGCTTTCCCAGGCGAGGAAAACCTCTCAGTAGTGGTAGGTCACGACTGTCGCAACAACTCACGTCTCTTCGCAGAGACTGTAGCAGCCATCTTCTCAGCCAATGGCATCAAGGCATACCTCTTCGAGGGATTGCGCCCTACACCAGAGATTTCATTCGCCATCCGTCAGCTCGGAGCGAAGGCAGGTGTCAATGTTACGGCTTCACACAATCCTAAGGAGTATAATGGCTATAAGGCATACTGGGCTGATGGTGCACAGGTGTTGGCTCCGCACGATACAGGTATCATCGAGGAGGTGAACAAGGTAACTATCGGCCAGGTGAAGTTTGAGGCCAACTGGGACTTGATCAAGATTATCGGTGGCGAGATGGATTACGATTACATGACAGCCGTTCACTCAGCCATGATCGACCAGGATGTCATCAACCGCCAGAAGGATCTCAACATCGTTTACTCAGCCATGCATGGTACAGGTCGTGTCATCGTGCCTCTCTGTCTCCGCTCTTGGGGCTTCCAGAATATCAACGTGGTGCCCGAGCAGATGGTAGTGGATGGCAACTTCCCTACAGTGGTGTCTCCAAACCCAGAGAATGCTGAGGCGATGACTCTCGGTATGAAGCTCGGTACCAAGCTCAACGCCGACCTCGTGGTGGCTACCGACCCAGACGCAGACCGTCTCGCCATCGTTTGCCGCGACGACAAGGGCGAGTGGATGATCATCAATGGTAACCAGACAGCCATGATGTTCTGCTACTACATCATCGAGAACAAGAAGAAGCTAGGCAAGCTCAAGCCAACAGACTTCCTCGTAAAGACCATCGTTACTACGGAGGTGATTGCAGAGATAGCCAAGAAGAACAATGTAGAGTTGCGCGACTGCTACACCGGCTTCAAGTGGATAGCTCGTGAGATAGCCATCTCTGAGGGCAAGCAGGACTATATCGGTGGTGGCGAGGAGAGCTTCGGTTTCTTGCCATACGATAAGGTACGCGACAAGGATGCTCCAGCCTCTATCTGTCTCATCTGCGAGATTGCAGCTTGGGCTAAGAATCAGGGCAAGACGCTCTACGACCTCCTGATGCAGATCTACGCAGAGTATGGTTTCAGCAAGGAGTTTACAGTGAATGTAGTTCGCCCAGGTAAGACTGGCGCTGACGAAATCAAGCAGATGATGGCAGACTTCCGCCAGAACCCTCCAGCAGAGTTGGGTGGCAGCAAGGTGGTAACTTGGAAAGACTACCAGAGCTTGGAGGCCAAGCATGCAGACGGTTCGGTAGAGAAGCTCGACATGCCAGCTACAAGCAATGTGCTCCAGTGGTTCTGCGACGACAATACCAAGGTGAGCGTTCGCCCATCGGGTACAGAGCCTAAGATTAAGTTCTACATCGAGGTAAAGGATCCTTCCTTCAAGTGTGGTGGTTGCTACGCTCGTTGCACCAAGGCAGCCGAGGACAAGATCGAGGCTATCAAGAAGAGCTTGAACTTGGATTAATCGTCAGCTCCCATGCCAGGGACCTGAAGGCAAGATATTTTTGAGCATTATTATTTGGGGACAAAAAATAATAATGTATTTTCCGGCGAGAAGTCATCCTGACTTCTCGCCTTTCTGTTTCCTATTACACCTTATTATATACCCATACCCTTTCAGAGGCGTAAAGACCCCTCTTCTCTCCCATATTCGTGGTATCTGCCGTACCATATCTGTGTAATCCAAAATACCAACAGCGTGCGATTGTGGTATTGCCAAAATCGCCGTACCTTTGCACCCGGAAATAATTAACAAAATAAATCGTAAAATGATGAAACAAATGTGTAACTGCTGTAAGCGAATGTGTTGTTGTACACGAATGTGTATGACGCAGATGCAAAGAGTAAGCAACGCTTTGCGGGGAGGTATGCTCCTCATGATAAATCATGTAAGTAAGCAACAATTAAAGAAGATAAGATATGGCAAAATACAATATAGCCTTGTTGGCTATCGCACTCAGTACTGTAGGTTCGACTACATTGTCGGCTGAGAATAAAGTTTTCAAGGATAATCATACAGTTCATCCAAAGGATGACAAATCAGCAGTAAACTCATCGGAAAACAATATAGCGGAAACGATTTCTACCAATCTCGACTATCTCTTGGGCAACGATTCCATCAACCTGAATGAGGTCGTAGTAGTGGGATATGGTACTCAGCGTAGAACCCAGCTGACGGGTTCGGTCTCCACCATCGGTGCAGAGAGATTTACCGATGTGGCGGCACCCACACTGGATGGTGCGCTCGATGGGGCAGTGGCAGGTCTCCATGTGACTGCCAGCTCAGGACAACCAGGAGCGGCTTCCAATATCCGCATTCGTGGTGGCAACTCTGTAAATGCCAGCAACGAACCGCTCTATGTGGTAGACGGCTTTATCTATTACAAAAACGCCAGCGACTCTAAGACAGGACTGGGGGCTATCGAGAGCAGTCTGAATCCGCTCTCCACCATCAATCCTTCCGACATTCAGTCTATCGAAGTACTCAAGGACGTAAGTGCTACGGCTATCTACGGTTCGAGAGGTGCTAACGGAGTCATCTTGATAACCACCAAGAAAGGTACAAGAGGAAAAACCACCGTCAATTATCGCTTCACCGCCGGTTGGGATGCTGTGGCCAAGAAACTGGACTTGATGACAGCCTCCGAATGGGCAGGTTTTCAAAAACAATATTATTATAACAAAGGAGGATACACCGACGAGCAAATCGCGGCATTGGGCGCCGGAACCGATTGGCAGGATGCCATGCTAAGAAATGCCTTCCGACAGACACACGAGTTCTCTGTGAATGGAGGCAACCAGAAGTCTCGCTATGCTTTCTCTGCCAACTACACCAACCAAGACGGTATCATCATCAATTCGGGCTTTAAGCGTTATAATTTTCACTTGAATGCCGACTGGAACTTGGCGGAAGGACTCACCTTCGGTCTCTCTGCCACCTATGGCAAGAGCGTGCAGCATGGTCTCACCACCACCGAAGAGGTGAAGTACAATTCCTCACCTTATTCGGCAGGTATTACCAATAGTTTTGTGTATGGTTTGCTCACACCACGGGTAGTGCCTGTCTACAATGGGGACGGATCGTACAACTACTCCAACCCCTATGAGTATGCCTATTTCGCTATCGGCAACAAGTCTTCTAATGCTGTGTCAGACTTGCAAAACTCCGTGGCAGAGAGCATCAACAATTACCTCCTTTCCAATGTATGGGCACAATATGCCTTTGGCGATTTCCGTGCCAAGGTGACGGTAGGCCTCAACAAGGAGCAGATTACGCAAAACTACTTTTCGCCATCCTATACATCCCTAGGCTTGTCTAACGAGGGATTGGGAGGTATCGGAAACAAGGCAAACGAGATTTGGCAACAGGAATATACCTTGAACTGGGACAAGCAGTTGGGCAGTGCGCATTACCTCGATGCTTTGGTGGGCTATACTCGCCAGACGAGCAAGACCAACTACAACTCCATCTTGGTTTCGCACTTTACCAATGAGACGCTGAAGTACAACAACTTGGCTGATGGCTCTTCCATCTATCCTCCCACATCGGGAGAAACGGAGGCTACGCTCAACTCCCTGATAGCTCGTGTCAACTACACTTTGTTGGATAAATATAATGCCACGGCTACCTTCCGCGCAGACAATTCCTCTCGCTTTGCCACGACCCACCGTTGGGGCTACTTCCCATCCATCGGACTTTCATGGAATGTGGACAGAGAGGCTTTCTTGCAGGATGTACAGTCCATTTCCAACCTAAAGGTTCGTGCCTCGTATGGCGTGGTGGGCAACCAGGAAATCGGCGACTATGAGTATGCGCTCAACTATACGGCAAGCCAATACGACGGCTCATCGAGTTATTCGAAGTCGAATGCCTCCAACAAGGACTTGAAGTGGGAGACAACCACCTCTTATAACGTAGGTGTAGACTTGGGCTTGTGGGGCCATCGTCTTAACATCGTGGCAGATGCTTACTACAAAAAGACAAGCGATCTGTTGCTCGAAGTACCTATCGGCTTTCAGCAGGGTGTAAGTACCCAGTTGCGCAATGTGGGAAACGTGGTCAATAAGGGTGTGGAACTCTCTGTCGATGCTTCACTCATCAACAAGCGAAACCTCACTTGGCGTGCTTCTGCCAACATCGCCCACAATAAGAATACCATCACCAGTATGGGCACTACCAACAACATCATCCTCGGTTCTGCCAATGAGACCATTCTCAGAAAGGGAGAAGCGCTGGGCTCTTTCTACGGCTTGCAGTTTGATGGCATCGTACAGGTAGGGGAAGACATCAGCAAATTGCCTACCATCAACGGCAAAACCTTGGAGCCAGGCGACGTGAAGTATGTAGACCAAGATGGAAACAATCGCATCGATGGCAATGATAGGGTGGTGCTGGGGAATATCCAACCCGACTTCACCTATGGTTTCTCCTCACAACTGAAGTGGAAGCACCTCGATGCCAGCATCTCCTTTGCAGGTAGCTATGGTAACCAACTCTACAATGCGCTGGGTAGAAGATTGGAACAGGCAGGCGACAGCTACAACCTCTTGCGAACCGTATTGAACAGTTGGACGGAAGAGAATCCATCCAATCGTTATCCCTTGGCAAGTAAGGAGCGAGTGACATCGTACATCGACAGCCGATATGTGGAAGATGCATCTTATCTGAAGTTGCGCAACCTCACCATCGGCTACACACTCCCCCTGAAGGACAGCTTCCCTCTCAAGGTGAGAGTATTTGCCACAGGATCCAACCTCCTCACCATCACCCCTTACTCGGGGTATGACCCAGAGGTGGCATCGGGAACAGACACCGGAGCTTATCCATCATCGCGCTCCTTCGTGTTTGGCGTGGATTTCACATTTTAAAAAAATAGAGAAAAGTCTTCAATAGTTAGCAAACGAAAAAAAAGAAAGGAAACAAGTTTATGAAAAAATATACATTTAAGAGTTCGGTTTTTGCATTCGCATTGGCAGCACTGGCTGCAAGTTGCAACAGTAGTGATAACGGAGAGAGTGCACCAGGCGTCATTGACAACCCTGTAACAAATGATGCTACGGCATTGTCCACGGTAAACGGAGTCTATTCCAACTGGCAGCCATTAAGCTCGTCTTTCACTTTCATCATAGAGCTAAATTCCAACAAGATGATTTCCTTCGAGGGAGAAGAGTCGGAGGCAGGACCGCTCAACAGTCGATTCGAACAAGCCGAGGACACTTGGTATCAGCGCAAGGTCTTCAATAATCTCTTCTTGGGTATCAGTGCCGATAATGACAATATCAGCCTCGTCAGTGCTGCCTACAAGAATGGCCTGGTAACCCAGCAAGGTTACAATGCTGCCGTGGGCAAAGCAAAGTTGCTGAGAGGACTGGCTTACCTCTATCTCGTACAGTTGTGGGGTGAGGTGCCCGTGTTTACCGAGAATGGTGGAAGTGCCACAGAGCGCAAGTCGATAGACGAGGTATACAATCAGATAGTGGATGACTTGACGGATGCAGAAAGCCTTTTGAGCGACTACAATGGCGACCCTGTAACACCATCCAAGCAGGCAGCCCAGGCACTCTTGGCTCGTGCCTATCTCGCTTGGGGCGACAATCCGCTCTCATATTCAGAGGTGCAGGCGATAGCCGAAACGCAGACCGATCCTCAGTTCTCTAAGACCGACTCTAGACTGGAGAAAGCCGTAGAGTATGCCGACAAGGTCATCAACTGCAACCTCTTGGCTCTCGACCCCGATTTCAGCAAACTCTTCGGTCGTGACTACGAGAGCAATAAGCGAGGTACCAACGAGCATCTCTTTACCATCAAGCACGATGGCGACAAAAACGATGCGCAAGGCAATCACCAGACACATTGCGCCTGGACATTCCCATTCCAGAATGGTGAGAATGGCAGGGCTTTCAACGAGATTCATACAGAGGTGGCCGACATCAATCTCTATGACGACTGGAAGGCTGAACAGCCTGACGACAAGCGTCTTGCCAAGACTTACTTCACGAGTTTGAAGAACCCCGAGGATGGTTTCACTTATACCTATTATTCGCCTATCTACACGCCTATCAACGGCAAGGGCGTAGACCAGTCGTATGAGGATGCCGAGAACCTGGAGATTACGCAAAACTCCGTAGACCGTATAGAGCTAAGATATGCAGAAGTGCTCCTTACCAAGGCTGAGGCTCTGGTGCAGTTGGGTAGAAATGCCGAGGCTGCCAAACCATTCAATGAGTTGCGTAAGCGTGCAGGCATCGCCGAGGTAGATGCGCCAACCTTCGACCAAATCAAGCGAGAGTGGGACTATGAGTTTACCTATGAGCAGAAGTCATTGCTCAACAACCTGCGCTGGAAAGACTTGATAGCTTCAGTGAAGAAGGTGAAGGACTACGAGCATTTCGATGACAGCTATGCTTCGGAGGGAGCGACAGGTAAAGATGGCAATAAGGTGACTTCTTTCTTCGCCAAGATACACAAGCACCTGGTGGCTAAGTACAACAATGTGAAAGGACGCCATTATCGCCAGCCTATCCCACAAGGCTTGAAGGGTGAAAATCTGGGTATCTTGCCACAGAACCCTGGCTATTAATGTCTCTGTTCTGTAATGACTTTTAGATAGAAATGGGAATCCCAAGGAGATACAAGAGACCTTCTTGGGATTCTTGCTGTAAAATACCATATAGATGGGATAGGAAATTTCGAGAAAATGTCGTAACTTTGCCCCCAATTAAAAGAAGAAGTATGGAAAATACATTAGAAAAAAAGAAGAGCAATAAGCAGGCCAAACAGTTGGTCTTATGGATAGGAGCACTTGTAGTGGGTGCCTTGTTGGGTGTGCTGGGCGTCGAGTGGCTCGATGCCTTGATGAATTTTATCGCCACCGTCTATACCCGATTGTTCCAGCTTTTGGCAGTGCCTACCATCGCTCTCGCTGTGGTTACCACCTTGGCGATGCTCGGTAACCAGAAGGATACAGGGCGCATCTTCCGCCATGCAGTTACCTACACCTTGCTTACCACCATCGCTGCGGCTGCTGTGGGGCTGGTGCTCTACAATGTGATTAGCCCTGGTAATCTGCCTGCTGCCTTGGCGCAGAGTGGGGTGGCTGAGGTGCCTCAGAACCTGGGCAGCACCAGCTATTATGAGCATATTCTGGGAGTGATACCCAATAATATCATCAAACCCTTTGCAGATGGCAATGTGCTGTCTATCTTGATATTGGCGGCTGCCGTGGGCGTGGCGTTGGCTAAGATGCCAGCCTCCGACAAAAAGGAGGTGGTTATGAAAGGGCTGCTCGGTTTGCAAGACATTCTCTTCATGCTTATCCACGGACTCATCTGGACATTGCCCCTCGGTATCGTAGCCTTCTCTGCGCAACTTTCTGCCCAGTTCTCTGCCGGTATCGTGATGGAGTCATTGGGCAAGTATGTGGCTGTTATTCTTGGCGGCAACGCTATCCAGTTTTTCATCGTGTTGCCTCTCTTCTTGCTGGCAAGAGGATTGAATCCTGTAAAAGTGCTGGGCAAGATGATGCCGGCGGTGCTGATGGCGCTCTTTACCAAGAGCTCGGCTGCCACCTTGCCTGTTACGATGCAGACATCCGAGGATCGATTGGGAGTCAAGAAGAATGTTTCTCGCTTTGTACTGCCTATTTGTACCACCATCAATATGAATGGCTGTGCGGCGTTTATCCTCATCACCTCGCTCTTCTTGATGCAGAACGGTGGTATCCCCTTGCCTTGGACTACGATGCTGCTTTGGCTCTTTATCTCCGTGCTCTCTGCTATCGGCAACGCGGGAGTTCCTATGGGGTGCTATTTCCTGACCCTCTCGCTGGTGTCGGGAATGGGAGTGCCTGTAGGCATCATGGGCATTATCCTGCCTATCTATACCATTATCGACATGATAGAGACGGCAGAAAATGTATGGTCTGACTCCTGTGTGGCAGCGATGGTAAACCGTGATGTCAATGGCTAGGTGGTATCGGAGACATTAAGATGTGGAATGGATTAAAATGACAAGGGTTCGGCAGAAATGCCGACCCTTATAGTTTCACTGTATTTCTCAAAATATTCTCAAAACAACGTGGCGATAACCTCTGCTGTTTTTCCTTGATAGATGCGTACCTCGCTCGAAGGTTTGTAGTCGAAGTCCTTGAACTGCATGAGTTGGACGGCTGCGAACTGATGGTCTTCGGAGATACAAGCCTGTAACTTCACATTACCCATGCCGACAGCTGAGACGGGGAACTTGGCGATGGCGTCCTCTACATGCTCTGGGGCTGTATTGAGAATATCGGCAAGTTTGCGACCGTCTTCCGCTGAATATTCGTTTTCCACGATTTTTATCACACTGTTTGTTGGATTGTAAATGAGCTTCGTGCTCATACCCAAGAATCCTTTCTTGACTGTTACTACTTCGAGACCCATTACGGTAGGGCCCATGTCTAAATGGTTTATCTTAGCCATATTGGTATTTTCCTTTTTCTATTATATATATGTAACTGTTTTTTTCTTTTAGAGGTAGGGGTGTGAAGGGGCTATAAACATCCTTTGATAGTAGAGAATGTTTACACCTTATTATATATAAAGAGAAAGGGGGCTAACACCGTAGATGTCGCAGGCAAATGACATAATACTTGCTGGCGACATCAAAGTGGAATGGAGCAGTCTCCTGACGGAGTTGCTCTCCACGGTCTGCGAATGAAAGGGATGCTAAAAATCGGATTCTATGAAAAAGCAATCTACTAGCTAAGCTGCTGCCTGCATGAATGTTTCCTGTAGGCAAGAGGCGCTGCGGACGACTATTGCATACCTGGTAAGCTACGATGGAGGCGTCTTCGAGCACGGCATGATGTGGGTCTTGCTTGGGCTCTATCTTGGCTAATCCATCCTTTTTGTCGGGTGTGGCAGTGGAGGCAAAAGAATCCTGTGAAAGATGAAGATTTGAGGCAGCAGATACCTCACCATAGCCAGAGAAGACCATGGACATCACAAAGATGATGTATAGTATCAACTGCCTCATATCCTTACTAGTAACTTCTTGCGATGATAACACGAGCTACGGCAGGCTTGCCGCTTACCATGTCTACACCAGGCGTCTGCTCGTATGCGAAAGGAACGCAACGAATGGTAGCCTGTGTCTCTTCCTTGATCTTTGCCTCGGTCTCGGCTGTGCCGTCCCAGTGGCAGAGGAAGAATCCGCCGTCCTTGACACGCTCCTTGAACTCCTCGTAGTTATCGCACTCGTAAACGTGAGCGTCGCGATAAGCACGTGCCTTCTCGAAGATATTTTTCTGGATATCATCGAGCACGTTCTTTACACGTTCCACGATACCGTCAAAGCTAACATTTTCCTTCTCCAAGGTGTCGCGACGCATAATCTCGATGGTGTTGTTCTCCAAGTCGCGACCACCCATGGCGAGACGTACAGGAACACCCTTTAATTCATAGTCTGCAAACTTGAAGCCTGGACGCTTGGCAGGATTATCATCATACTTCACGCTAATGCCTAGCTCGCGGAGCTGGTCGATGACGGGTTGAAGCTTGGCGGTAAGCTGAGCCAACTGCTCCTCACCCTTGTTGATAGGTACGATAACTACCTGGATAGGAGCCAACTTAGGTGGCAGCACAAGACCATTGTCGTCGCTGTGAACCATGATGAGCGCACCCATCAATCGGGTGGAAACACCCCATGAAGTAGCCCATACGTACTCTGGCTTGTTCTCCTTGTTGAGGTAAGTTACATCGAAACTCTTGGCGAAGTTCTGTCCCAAGAAGTGGGAAGTGCCACTCTGGAGAGCCTTGCCATCCTGCATCATCGCCTCGATAGTGTATGTGTTGAGGGCTCCGGCGAAACGCTCAGTCTCACTCTTTACACCCTGCAATACAGGTACGCCCATGTAGCTTTCGGCAAACTCAGCATACACCTTCAGCATTTCCTGAGCCTTAGCCTCTGCCTCTTCCTTGGTGGCGTGGGCTGTATGACCCTCTTGCCAGAGGAACTCCGAAGTGCGGAGGAAAGGACGGGTACGCATCTCCCAACGCATCACGTTGCACCACTGGTTGCAGAGGATAGGGAGGTCGCGCCATGAGTGAATCCAATTCTTGTATGTATTCCAGATAATGGTCTCTGAAGTAGGTCGGATGATAAGCTCCTCTTCGAGCTTGGCATTAGGGTCTACCTCCACCTCTGTGCCATCCTCGGTAGAACGAAGGCGGTAGTGGGTTACAACGGCACACTCCTTGGCAAAACCTGCCACGTGCTCAGCCTCACGAGAGAAGAAACTCTTCGGGATGAGGAGAGGGAAATATGCGTTTTGTACACCTGTCTGCTTAAACATCTTGTCGAGTTGCTGCTGCATCTTCTCCCAGATGGCGTAACCGTATGGTTTGATAATCATACAACCACGAACTGGAGACAATTCAGCAAGGTCTGCCTTTACTACCAAGTCGTTGTACCACTGACTGTAGTTGTCGGCGCGCTTGGTCAAATTCTTAAGTTCTTTAGCCATGTTATTATTTAATGTTTTAATTTTCTAGTATATTTAATAAGGTATATGACCCTTTGGGGGGACATCTATGTTGCCTTTTAGGGATTTTTCCCCATGAATTAGGAGATTTCCCCGTAGTATTTGTGCAATTACCCTTAAATTTGCATGCAAAAATACAAAAAAATATTAGAAAACTATCCATTATGGAGAAAAAAGAGTTATCTTTGCAAATAAATAACAATAAAATAGGAGTTTTTAAAATGAAAAAGATGAAATTAACTGCTGCAGCGCTCTCGATGCTGCTCGTTTTAGGAAGTTGTGGAACTAACCAGAAAACTGGTACAGCCGTTGGCGCTGGTGCTCTGGGTGCAGTAGGCGCTGTAGTGGGTGGATTGTTGAACAATAGCCATCGTGGCACAGGTGCCCTCGTAGGTGCTGCCATCGGTGCTGCCGTAGGTGGTACAGCCGGTAACTTGATCGGTAAGCACATGGATAAGGTGAAGGCGCAGGCTGCTGCTGTGGAGAACGCACAGGTGGAGACTGTAACAGACTCTAATGGCTTGTCGGCAGTGAAGGTGACATTCGATTCTGGTATCCTCTTCAAGACTGGCAAGTATGATTTGAGTACCACTGCCAAGAATGACTTGGCTAAGTTTGCTACCGTATTGAAGAATAACACCGACTGTGAGGTGGCTATCCAGGGTTATACTGATGCTGTAGGTGGCGATGGTGTCAATTTGCCTCTGAGCCAGAATCGCGCCAACTCAGTTTCTACTTACTTGAAGTCTTGCGGTGTTACCTCTTCACAGATTAAGTCTGTTGAGGGCTTAGGTTCTACCAATCCTGTGGTTGACACTCAGGCAGCATGTGCTCAAAACCGTCGTGTGGAGGTTTACCTGTATGCTTCTCAGGCAATGGTTGACGCAGCCAACAATGGTACTTTGCAGTAATTCGTTACAAGCATATCGTATTTCATAAGACGGAATAATGATTTTTAAGAAAATCAGAAATATCGTAAGATGGGTGGTGGTGCTGTTTTTCAGTACCACCATTCTTGCTGTTGTAGCCTATCGTTTTATCCCCGTATACTTTACCCCATTGATGTTTATTCGATGCTTTCAGCAAGTGGCTGACGGAGAGAGTATAAGGTTGCACCATCACTGGGTGTCGATGGACAAGATTTCGCCACACATGCCTGTGGCAGTGATGGCAAGCGAGGACTCTCGTTTCTTAAAGCACCATGGCTTCGACTTCAATGCCATCGAGAGTGCGGCGAAGAATAATGCGAGAGGCGGGAAGGTACATGGCGCCAGCACCATCAGTCAGCAGACTGCCAAGAATGTTTTTCTTTGGCCCGGTCGATCGTGGACCCGCAAGGGATTTGAGGTGTACTTCACATTTCTCATCGAAATGATGTGGAGCAAGCAGCGTATCATGGAGGTCTATCTCAACAGTATCGAGATGGGCCCAGGTATCTATGGCGTGGATGCTGTGGCGGAATATCATTTCGACAAGAAAGCACAAGACCTCTTCCGTAGCGAATGTGCCTTGATAGCGGCCACACTGCCAAATCCTAGGAAGTTTAGTTCGTTGCACCCCAGTCCTTACATGAAGAAACGTCAGCATCAGATAGAACATGAGATGCGTTTTATCCCTGCATTTCCTAAGGAGGGGGAGGACGTAGACCCCAAGACTGCCGTGGGTGGATACAGGGGGAAATAATTACTTTTAATGTTATCTGTTGAGTGCTAGTATTTTACACTTAACATGGAATCATATATGGATTTACTCAAAGACTTAAATGAATCGCAGCGCAAGGCTGTAGAATATATCGACGGACCTTCGCTGGTGATTGCTGGTGCCGGTTCGGGCAAGACACGTGTGCTCACTTATAAGATAGCTTATCTTCTGAGCCAAGGCATGAAACCTTGGAGCATCATGGCGCTTACTTTTACCAATAAGGCGGCTAAGGAGATGAAGGTACGTATCGGACGACTGGTGGGCGACGACCTTGCCCAGCATCTCTATATGGGAACCTTCCATAGTATCTTCTCTCGCATCCTGCGTGCTGAGGCTGCACATATTGGTTTTAGCAATAACTTTACGATATATGATGAGGCAGACTCCCGTTCGCTGATTAAAGCCATCGTAAAGGAAATGGGGCTGGATGACAAGACGTACAAGCCTGCTGCCGTACATGCCAAGATTTCCATGGCAAAGAATAATCTCATGTCTGCCGAAGCATACGAGAAGGATTCTGATATTGCCCTTCAGAACAAGCGCCAGAACATGCAGTCGATGGGCAAGATTTACCAAGCGTATGTACAGCGTTGCAAACAAGCCAATGCTATGGACTTCGATGATCTCCTGATGCTTACATTCCAACTATTTCGTGACCATGAGGAGATACGCCGTAAGTATGCCGACCGTTTTGACTATATCTTGGTGGATGAGTATCAAGATACCAACCACGTACAGATGTCTATCGTGATGCAACTTTGTCGGGAAAAACTGCGGGTTTGCGCTGTGGGCGACGACTCCCAGAGTATCTACAGCTTCCGAGGAGCCAACATCGACAATATTCTGAACTATCAAAAGCAACTGCAGGGAACCAAACTCTTCAAACTGGAGCAGAACTATCGTTCTACCCAGACCATCGTAGAAGCAGCCAATAGTCTCATCCGCCACAACCGCAACCAGATTCCGAAGGATGTGTTCAGCGAGAACGAAAAGGGCGAGAAGATACAGTATAAGCCAGCGTACAGCGACAAGGAAGAGGCTGTTATCGTGTCGAAGGACATCAAGCGTATCAAGCGGAGTGAAGATTGTCAGTACTCCGATTTCGCCATCCTCTACCGTACCAATGCGCAGAGCCGCACCTTCGAGGAAGAGTTTTTGCGCCAAGGCATTCCTTATCGTGTCTATGGTGGACTGAGCTTCTACCAGCGCAAAGAAATCAAGGATGTCATCGCTTACTTCCGACTGGTAGCCAATCCTGATGATGAAGAGGCCATCAAACGTATCATCAATTATCCCGCTCGTGGCATTGGTGCAACGACTGTGCAGAAAATAGCCGACTGTGCGCATCAGAATCATGTGAGCTTTTGGGATGTAATCGGTGAGGCTGTTCAGTACGGATTATCTGTCAATAAGGGAACAATGACCAAACTGGAAACATTCCGCCTCCTCATCAGCTCTTTTATCGCACGTTCGCATACAATGAATATCTACGAACTGGGCGACGCCATCATCCAAGAGAGTGGTATCTCTGCCGACATTATGAGTGGCAAGAATGCCGATGACTTGGCTCGCCAAGAAAACCTGGAGGAACTCCTGAATGCAATGTCTACCTTTGTGGATGAGCGCACGGAGGAAGGTAGGATGGACGAGATTTTCCTGACCGATTATTTGCAGGATGTGGCTTTGCTCACTGATGCTGATAGTGAAGGAGAAAAAGATGAGCCTCGTGTCTCGCTGATGACGGTGCATGCTGCCAAGGGATTGGAGTTTCCTACAGTCTTTGTGGTGGGTTTGGAGGAGAATATTTTCCCAAGTCCCATCTCTGCCGCTTCTGCTAGGGAGTTGGAGGAAGAGCGCCGCTTGCTCTATGTGGCAATTACTCGTGCCGAAAAGCATTGCATACTCACCAATGCCAAGAACCGGTGGCGTTATGGTAGTATGGAATTTGATAATCCTAGCCGATTCATAGATGAGATAGATCCTGCGCTGATAGATTTCCAAGATGAAATGGGTGGTTCTGCTTTTGGAGGGCGAATGCCTTGGGAGAAACCTGTAGCTTCGCAATTTATGGCAGACCCTAAGTCTTCACGCAAAGATGAGGATGGTTTTAGGTCTTCACGTTTTGGTAGAGATTCTCAACCTTCTCGCTTGGATAGAGATGATACTAAGCGATCGCTTTTGGCTGAAGAACTTCCAAAGCCTCGTGTTTCTGCTCAGTCTCGTGAAGCGATAGCTACAGGTAGGTTTAAGTCTGTCAGATCCGTGAATGCTGCACGGAGAGTTCTTGGAATAGATAGTCCTGCAGTTGAGAAAAGTCAGGCCACAGATCATCTTGGTGCTTCAGCTGCAAGCCATAGTTTGCGGGAAGGAGCAAAGATAGAGCATCAGCGTTTTGGTGTTGGTAAGGTGCTTAAGTTGGAGGGAATTGGAGAGAATGCCAAAGCAACTGTGGAGTTTGTCAATTCTGGTACAAAGCAATTGCTTCTCAAGTTTGCCAAGTTTACGGTATTAGAATAAATAAAGAGGTCGTCTTGAAAGTGCAAATGCTTTCGAGACGACCTCTTTATTTTGTGGGTTATTCTTAATAGTCGGTATGAGCTATAGCGCTTCGTCATCCGGACGCTGCAGTTTGGTTTTGGGCTTCAGGTGAAGTTTTTTCTTGCGAAGCCAGATAGCCTTGCGCTGCTCGTATTCCTCACGATGGCGTTCTAGGAAATTGTCTGCCATACTTCGTATTCTCTTATTTTTCTTTGAATTTACTGTAGATTACTTTGATCTGGATAGGCCCATTGGCTACCTTCTCGCCTTTGCTGTTGGTAGTGTAGTCATTCGTTTCGTCATCCGTACCCTTTACCAATCGGGTAGAGGTGAGCGCCATGTCGTGATTGACTTTGGTAATCACAGTAGATGAACTCTGTGTGCTGGTGGTCAGTGTGATAGGTACGAGCACCACCTTGTTCCAGTCTGCGCTGAGGTTGGCTGCGTTCTCCTTCTTTTGCTTGTACATCGATGCTATCAGGTTACTGATATTATAGAATGTATATGCATTCCTTACTCCAGTGGAGTTCTTGTTGTACGAGGCGTAGTACGAGGTGGTGTTGTCTATCAGCTTGCTTTTTTCGAAGAATGACTTTAGGCTGTCTTTCTGCACCATCAAGATGGTGGAAGGCACATCAAACTGATACTCATTATTATTGTCTTCATTATTGATACGAGGGATGGTGACGCATGCAGTGTTGAGCGTATCATTCTCGTGCCCTTTCATGATGTCTTCCACAGGGAGAGTCAACTCTGTGAAGATACCGGCAGGCGACTTCATATAAGTGCAGTTCTGTTGGTCAACCAACTCCTGTAGTGCCGACTCGCTATTGTATATCTTGTTAAGCTGGAGCACCTCTTCGGTACCATCGAAACGATTCCAACCTTTAGCTACGACTATACTGTCGGTTACGCCGTCTGAAGCCTTCACGGTCTTTTGGCGAGTCCAATAGAAGATGATTTCCGTATTCCAGATATTGGCTACATTACCGATACCGCCAGAAGTCTTCAGGTAAAATCCTGGGCACACGTTGTGGAGAAATTTATAGTTGGTCTTGAAGTACTCTGGGTGATCTACCCACATGTTCATGACGTATGAGCCATAGTTGTTCCAAGTCTTGCCATTCTTGTCGGTGTATTCCTTGTTGAGATAAATCTTGAACTCCATGTCGTTGTTGCTCAAGCGATAGGTGGCACTCGACTTGTAGTTGTTTTCACTCACATATCCTGTTCCGAAGGCATCGAAGTCAGACTCGTAGTATTCCTCAGGCATAGGCTTGCTCATTTCGTAAGCAGTCACCTTCATCGGAGCGAGACTATCGCCATAGATGCTGGAGTACGATACGAGGATGAAGCAAGAGTCGGCCTTGATCTCTCCATTGTTGGCATCCTTGATATACTGAAGTGTGTCGAGTTCGAAAGAAGACAGCACGCCGAGCTGAGTCATGTAGTCGCCGCTCACATAGTTGCCAGTCTCAGGGTCTTTCACGTTACCTATCATACCCGTGTTGTTGCGGCTCAGCACAGGGCCAGCCAACAGAGACTGTGAGGTAACATTGAAAACGTCATTATAGATAGAGATGTTGTCTACATCATTTGTGATGCTACCACCGATGTTGTCGGTGGTGTCATCACATGCAGCGAAAGTGAGTGCTGCTATAAATAATGCTGTGAATAGTCTTAAAATTTTCATTATCCTAGAAATGTGTCTTATTTCTTTTTCTTTCTCATCAGAGGCTTACTTCGCGTCTGGGCAAACTTCGTCGATGAAATTCTTGTAAGCGTCTGCAAAGTCATCGCCAGGGTAGGCAAGGGTAGGAACCTTCTTTTCCTTGGCATAGTCTAAGAGAATGGCACTTGCTTCGTTCTCTGCCTCAATGACACCATCGCTATAGTCGATGGCCATCTTGCCCAGTTCGATGAAGTCGAAGTCTTCCTTGTAGTCTTTGAGCAATTCGGCCTTGGCATCGCGAAATTCTACGCACTGCTTGAAGTTGGTGCCTAGTTCGCCCTTCAGCTCGTTGGTGTAGAGCGATATGATAACCTTGGATTCGGCAAAGGAAGGCTCCTCAGCGTATGCAGTCTTGATATAGAAGGGTACCACTGCGCTTACCCATCCTTGGCAGACGATGACGTCAGGCTGCCAGCGGAGTTTCTTGACGGTTTCCAATACGCCACGTGCGAAGAAAATGGCACGCTCGCCGTTGTCGGCATATTCCTTGCCCTGCTCGTCTGTACCCATCTGTCGACTCTTGAAGTAATCGTCGTTATCGATGAAGTAGATTTGCTGTCGTGTCGTTGGTATAGATGCAACCTTGATGATCAGAGGGTGGTCTGTCTCATCTATGATGAGGTTCATACCAGACAGGCGAATGACCTCATGAAGTTGTCCGCGACGCTCGTTGATAGTGCCCCATTTAGGCATAAAGGTGCGAATCTCAAAACCTGCTTCCTGCATCTTTTGAGGTAATTCGCGTCCCATGATAGACATGTGAGTCTCGGCTACGTATGGGTCGATCTCCTGATTGATAAATAGTACTTTCTTTGTCATAAAATTAAATTTTATTCTTACGAATTACGTGCAAAGGTACAAAAAAAACTTCATATTACGTCATTTTTCTCACGAAATCGAAGAATTTAGGTCTTTTATAGCACTTTTTTAGGATATTTCTTTCTTATTTAAGAAAAATGTTGTTATTTTGCACCCCGAAAACAGATTAAAAAGATGAAAGTATTCAATAAGATTGTTGACCTTCAGAACGAACTGTTTGAGGTTCGTAAGGAGGGAAAGGAAATTGGGCTTGTGCCTACCATGGGTGCGCTGCATGAGGGGCATGCCTCTCTCGTAAAGCGCAGTGTGAAGGAAAATGGTGTCACTGTGGTGTCGGTCTTCCTGAATCCTACACAGTTTAATGACCAGGGGGATTTGGACCGTTACCCCCGTACCTTGGATGCCGACTGCCAACTCTTGGAGGCTTGTGGTGCAGATTATGTCCTGGCGCCTTCTGTGCAGGAGATGTATCCTACTCCTGATCATCGTCATTTTGAGTTCCCACCCGTAAGTACGGTGATGGAGGGTGCTAAGCGCCCCGGTCACTTCAATGGTGTTTGCCAGGTGGTGAGCCGTCTTTTCTATATCGTTCGTCCTAACCGGGCTTATTTCGGAGAGAAGGATTGGCAACAGATAGCTGTTATCAAGCAGCTCGTGAAGTATATCGGAAGTGATGTGCAGATTGTGGAGTGCCCGATTGTCCGTGATGAAGACGGGCTTGCCAAGAGCAGTCGCAATACCTTGCTCGCAGCCGATGAGCGTGCCATTGCGCCTCGTATCTACCAGGCTTTGAAGGCGAGCGTCGATTATGCAAAGTCTCACACGGTAGCAGAAACTCATGATAAGGTGGTGGCTGATATCAATGCCGTAGATGGTTTGGAGGTGGAGTACTTCCAGATAGTAGATGGCGATAGCTTGCAGGATGTGAAGTCTTGGGATGATTCGGCGTACGTGGTGGGTTGCATCACCGTGTATTGCGGCAAGACTCCTATCCGACTCATCGATCACATCAAATATAAGGGCTAACGCCAAGACGTAGGTGTTTTTGCCGGATGATAAAAATATAAAGAATAAAAAGAGAAATGCAGATTGAAGTATTGAAGAGTAAGCTGCACTGTGTGACGGTAACGGAAGCCAATCTCAATTATATGGGCAGCATTACCATCGATGAGGACTTGATGGATGCGGCTGGTTTGATAGCTGGCGAGAAAGTGCAGATCGTGGATAATAATAATGGTGAGCGCTTGGAGACCTATATAATAAAAGGTGAACGTGGCAGTGGTTGCATCTGCCTGAATGGTGCGGCGGCACGCAAGGTACAGGTGGGTGATACTGTCATCATCATCGCTTATGCCCTGATGGACTTTGAGGAGGCTAAGACCTTCCAGCCTACCGTGGTCTTTCCCAAGGAAGGAAACAAGGTTTAGATATAAAGGGCAGCGAGGCTGCCCTTTTTTATATGTAGAATTCGCTGGTGTCCACCAGCCCAGAACGGAAGGCATACTTGCATCGCATCATAGTAGTATGCCGCATACCACGAATAGGCTAGAGGAGTGAATAGACTGAGGAAAATGCAGAAAATCTCTTGATTGTTTGGCGATTCCAAATCTTTTCATTAATTTTGTGGCGTTATTCAATGAATGACGGAAGTCTAACATAAAAGGAAGGGTTAATATGAGTAATATAAATAGCCAATATACTGGGCACTTTGTTTCCCAAGGTAGGAAGAGGGATATGAAGAGTATCACTACTTCTGATATAGCGTCTAAGATGGAGTTGAATGTCACTTCTGATGTTGAGGCTGCTGCGGAGCGTGCGGCTTTTTTGGCGACTGCAAAGCGCAATGCTTCTATTATGTTTGCCAAATACTTGTAGGCGATGAGGTACGAGCAGAGGGATATAGTAGAGATAAACTTTATGTTTCCGGATGGGACTTCCAAGCCGCATCCTGCGTTGATCGTGAGTAACAATGAACTGCAGGAGGTGGAGGGCTTTATCTATCTCTGCATGATTTCGTCCAAGGATTACCATGACGAATATTGCTATCCTTTAAGCGAGGAGATGTTGACGGAGCCAATGAAAAAGCAAAGCTATGTAAAATGCCAATTGTTGGTTGGTGATGTGGAGCGGGATGTCATCAGGAAAGTCAGCCGTTTGCGCCAACCTTATTTCGATGAGGTGGTGGAAAAAATAAAAGAAACGATTTTTTGAAATAGAGCCTTTCAGCATTTCGCTCGCTGGAAGGCTTTTTTGTGCTTGGTGGCGAAGAAA
>CAVKLF010000036.1:0-20280 GCA_963657075.1 bacterium
TGACGGATTCGAACCGCCGACCCTCTGCTTGTAAGGCAGATGCTCTAAACCAGCTGAGCTAAGCGCCCTTACTTTTCGTAAGCGGTTGCAAAGGTACTAACATTTTTCGATTCCACCAAATATTTTTCAAACTTTTTTCAGTTTTTCTTCAAAAAAAGTGTTTTTTCTACCATTTACCCGCCATTTCATGGTTCATTTCCCTAGTTTTCCCATCTTTCAGCCCATCTTTTCGATTCCATCAAGTCTAAGAACAGAGACACCACGCCCTATCCTCTCGAAAACAAAAAGGCATTCTCCAACTCTTATGGAGAATGCCCAATATTTAGATTTAACCAAAAATCCAAAAAGAATTACTCTGCCACCTGTACAGTAGCACGACGGTTGTAAGAAGCAGGAGTCAAATCCTTAACGCCACCATTTGCCTTAATAGTGATGTTGTTCTTATCAACACCCATCTTTACGAGTTCGTCAGCCACCTTCTCGGCACGAGCCTGAGAAATCTTCTGGTTAACAGCAGCCGAACCTGTTGCGCTATCAGCATAACCGTTGACAACCAACTTGCAGTTGTTGTCCTTAGCATACTGAGCAAGAGCCTGTACGTTCACAAGGTCCTTCTTAGAAGCTACCTTAGACTTGCCGAGGTTGAAGAATACAGAAACAGGAGTGTTGACATACTCAGTCTTAGCAGCAGCTGCTGTCTCTACAGGTTTCTGATTGTTCAAGAGGTTCTTCAGACGATCGTTTTCAGCGTTAGCGTCGTTCAACTTAGCGTTGAGGGCGTCAAGTTCTGACTGATGGAGAGCATTAATAGCATCAACATCTGGAGTCTTCTCCCAGGTAGACTTGCCAAGGTTGAATGTCAAGCCAACCTCCCCATAGAAGTTATTGCAACGGCGAGTAAAAGTATTGCGAGCATTACCTGCACAACCATCGATGTCTGCATCAAATGTATTAACACCTACCTCTGCATACACATTGATTTTCTTAGCAACCTTCCAAGAAGACTGCAAACCTGCGCTGTAATCCAAAGCGTAACGATTGTAGGTCATAGAGCGGCCCAAGCCTGCACCTGCAAATGGAATAACATTCCAAACACGGTTTTCGTTATATCCACAGAACAAGTTGCTCAGATTGAACATTACCTGCTCGTTTACAACCCAATACTTATTACCGTTTCCCTCATTTGTATTTTGGTTGCCATCAGCATCTACATATTTGCCCCAAATACCTTGCACCTTGGTACGGAGACCGATACCTGGAGTAAACCACTTGCCAATGGCGATAGACGCACCTGGATTTGAACGGAATTTCTTGAATGGGCTCTTTGAATAGCCAGCACCCTTCTCCTCTGCAGAATACCAAGCATTCCAATCGGCACCTACCTGAACAAACCAATTGCTCCAAAATGAGTTTGTTGCAACACTGTACTTCTCTGTAGTAGTTGCATCCTGAGCAAAACCGCTCAAAGAAACACTAGCAAAAGCTAGCACTGCTAATAACTTTTTCATATTTTTTTATTATAGTCAAAATTTTAATACTATTTTCTTTTGCAAAGTTAATATTTATTTTTAAAATATGTCCTTTTTTCCCCAAAAAAAAATCCTTTTCCACGTAAAATTCGTAAAAAAACGTCCTCTTGCACACTTGCCTAGCCCAAAAGATGCTCTATTTCCTGCTGTTTCAGAATACACAGCACCGATTTGCCATCAGGGGTATAGTTGACATTCTCGCAGGCAAAGAGTCCATTCACCAAAGCTTCCATTTCCTCATTGCCCAACACTTGCCCTTGCGGTATTGCTGCATGCCTGGCCAATGACAGCGCCAGAGTGCGGTTGATTTCATCCAATGTACTCGTTTCCTTCTCTATAGCACTTGCCACCAAGTCTTGCACCAACTTCACGGGATTCAATCCATCAAGTCCCGCAGGAACCGAATTGACGGCATAGCTTCCTCCACCCATATCTTCCAGTTCGAATCCCATCGCAGCCATTTCTGGCAAGATTTTCTCGAAGACAACCTTCGCTGATGCAGGAAACTGTACTACCTCTGGGAAAAGTACCTTTTGAGAATGGAAGGTTCGAGCCTTGAATTGTTGTAGATATTGCTCGAACAAGATGCGTACATGCGCACGATGCTGGTCGATGATCATCAGTCCAGACTTGACGGCTGTCATGATATACTTTCCCTTGTACTGATAATGGGCAGGCGACTTCTCCGCCAAGATTTCATGCGTCGTAGTCTTCTCCTCGGAAGCACCAAACAAGTCTTCACTTTCCTCTACCTCATCCTGATTCTTTAATCCTTCATAAAGTTGTTCCCATTGATGATCCACCTTGTTGCTGTCATAGTTACCCACCTTCGACTGATAGGATGCACCATGATTACCACTCTGTCCATATCCTGTGCTTCCTGTTTTGAAGGGGTTATAGCCTGGAGTCAATGATATCTGTGGAGCAGAAGCACCCGATGCCATCTCAGGGTTATAGACGGGGATATCAGGTTTGTCTTCTGTATCAAAATCAATGGTAGGCACATCATTGAACATACCGATAGACTCCTTGACAGCCGACATGAGGATTTGCCAGATGGCTTGCTCATTCTCAAACTTGATTTCTGTCTTTGTAGGATGGATATTCACATCGATATCTTTAGGATCCACATCGAAATAAAGGAAATAAGGCACTTGCTCACCTTGAGGCACCAATCGGTCATAGGCAGACATCACCGCCTTATTGAAGTAAGGATGCTTCATGTACCTGCCATTCACGAAGAAAAACTGATGCACTCCTTTCTTACGAGCCGATTCGGGTTTGCCTACAAAGCCTGTCAGCTTGCACATCGTAGTATCTACATTGACTGGCAACAAGTCTTGGTTGAATCGTTTACCAAAAACATCCAAGATACGCTGGCGTAGATTCCCTGCACGAAGATTGAACATCTCCGTATTATTACTATGCAACGTAAATGAAATCTGTGGATTCACCAGTACGATGCGTTCGAAAGCTGTCAAGATATTATTGAGCTCCGTAGAATTAGACTTCAAGAACTTCCTACGCGCGGGTACATTATAAAATATATTGCTCACCGAGAAATGGCTTCCCACAGGACACGAACAAGGTTCTTGCTTCTCGTAGCGAGAACCAGAGATACAAATGAGTGTACCTATCTCATCGCTCGCCTGCCGAGACTTCAATTCCACCTGGGCTACTGCAGCAATGGATGCCAATGCCTCTCCACGAAAACCCATCGTGCGCAAGGCGAAAAGATCATCAGCCTTACGAATTTTCGATGTGGAATGACGTTCGAACGACAAACGGGCATCTGTCTCCGACATACCCTTTCCATCGTCTATCACCTGAATGTTAGTACGTCCCGCATCTGTAACCGCAACATGAATATTCTGGGCTCCAGCATCTACGGCATTCTCTACCAACTCTTTTATAACAGAGGCTGGACGTTGTATCACCTCACCAGCTGCTATCTGGTTAGCCACCGAATCGGGTAAAAGTTGAATAATATCACTCATCTGAATCCTATTGCTAAAATATCAATTACTTATCTTCTGAAGTGGAGCCTCATGACGCTTTACGTTTTTCAATTCTGTTCCCTTTGCCTTACCGCGCCAGACGAATATATCATTTTTGTCTTTGGGGCGAATGTCATCAAACCAAGCAAAACTTGGCAACTTGTACTTAGCGGGTGGTATCTGCATGATCGGATACATCGTACTCACGAACTTATTTGTCCAAATCTTATCCAGTTTTCTCTGTGCGCCCATATACATACGCATCGTATCCGTCTCCAAGTAATTGAGTCCAACCAGCGAACTATCCCGATCGTTGGTAAGGTAATACACAGTTTGCACATTGCCTATAGACTCAGCCCGCTTCATTTCCCCCTGCTCGAAGAATGCTTTCATTTCCTGGGAAGCCACTTGATTATAGTGAATACTGTCGGGCATCTGTTCTATCGAGAGCGCCTGTCCAATGACATGGGCAAAACGTATCGTGGAATCGTTCATATACACTTTGATTTGCTCTCCCAGCAACTGTCTGTTTCCATTCCAGGTGATAGGATCTTTGTACATGGTCATGCAAGAGTCTTGCGAATTAAACACCAAGGAGTCGCACACCGCCTGCACATCCTGGCGATAAGCACGCACATGAGGATAGGCGTGCACCTTACGATACACAGAGTCGGTATTGATGTTAAACGTATAGATGCGCATGGTGTCGGAATGTACCCACATGGTATCCTTCTGCGAATAATCGATAGCCACAGGATTGCGAGTGGCAAAACCTGCACCAGTTTTTTCATTATAACGCAGATAATTACAGGTAAGGGAATTGCTGTTTTTCTTGTCCACATACACTACGTTGCCATAGCCTGTACTTTCTCCATCTTTTACGTAGTAGAGTGTATCGCCCGTCAGGGTTTTATCCTTGTCTACCAAGGTGGATCGCCCATAAAGCTTGGCCTTGTCCGTCTTGGTATCATAAAAACCATCCGAGGTATTTACCACACCGCTGGTAGATACGATCTTGGAAGGTCCCACCATGTGCGCCGTAGATGTGGGGACATCATAATATAAGGTGTCTGTGGTAACTACATCTTTACCACTACGCAACTTGACATTATAGACAAACTTAGCCTCACGGCTCTCCGTATGATACTCTCCCCAGTCAGCCACCAGTTTGTCCTTACCGTCTATCAACGTGCCACCATCAAAGAAATTAGCCATATTGTAAAGGCGGTCGAAATCAAGGCTATCCGTCAAGAGCGTTTGGCGACGATGCCGAAGCACCACATTCTTGCGGGCGTGCATCATCTGCATCTGCCCGTCATAATCTGCCCGCTCGCAGGTAAGAGAGAGGGTATCCCCCTGTTTGTAATGTACATGTCCGAATGCCTTCACTGAATTGGAGGCTTGATAGAAATAAGCACTGTCGCAAGTCAGATGTCCGCCTTGATGGGAGAAAGCAACCTTACCCTTTACTATCTGGGCATCGGGATTGGAGCCAAACATATCATAACGCAACTCATCTGCATGCAAGAGATACACCCTATCACCTTGAGGACGCTTGGCACGCTTCTTGGGGGCACGCATGGCTTGCACGAAACAGAGCCCAAACAGGCATAGAATCATCATAATAAAGATTCTATGCCCGTTCTTCTTACTATATATCTTGTCGTTTATCATTTAATCCAACCTTGATATTCAAACTTGCAATCTTTGTATCGGTCGTTCATACGCACATACGTCTTCTTGATTTTATCGACCACCCAGTCATGCAAGGTTTTCTCTCGTTCCTTTGCTGTCACCACATCCTTCATCACCTGGAAATCCTCGGTTATGGTGGCACGGTGACCATCTACTCGACTCAAGAGTTTTACCATGGCACAAGTGGTTTTGCCACGACTGTTCACCATCGTAAAAGGTACGGATATCTCACCTACCTTCATGGTATCTACCACACGAGCCACCTCTGTAGGCAAGTCTTTCATCTGGAACTTAGAAGTACGGGTACCCGACTGAGAAGTATTGGCCATCAAGCCTTTGTTGTTACGTGTGTCCTTATCGTCCGACAGAGCTTCCACTGCAGCCTCAAAGGTAAATTTCTTGTCACGGATATCATTGCCGATAGAGTCCAGACGCCCGATAGACTTATCGATCGCGTCCTGTGAAACCTGTGGCTTCAGCAAGATATGGCGGCACTTGATCTTATCACCGCGCTTGTCTATCAACTGAATGATATGATAACCAAACTCAGACTCTACGATTTTGGAGATTTTCTTAGGGTCAGTAAGATTGAAGGCAACATTAGCAAAGGCTGGGTCCAACATACCACGTCCCACATAGTCCATCTCGCCACCCATACGGGCCGAGCCTGGGTCCTCGGAATAAAGACGAGCCAATGTGGCAAAGGTAGTCTCTCCCTTGTTCACACGATCAGTGAAGTCACGCAACTGATTCTTCACACGATTGATCTCGTCCATAGGAATCCTAGGCTGCATCGTCAAGATTTCCACTTCTACCTCCGTAGGAACAAATGGGATACTATCAGCCGGCAACTCCGAGAAATATTTTCTCACCTGCGCTGGCGAAACCTTGATATCCTTCACCAGTTCCTCCTTCATTTTCTGTATCAACTGACGGTTTTTGAAGTCATCATGCATCTGCTGGCGCATTTGAGAAATGCTCTGCTTGCGATACTCCTCCAATTTTTCACGAGAACCTATCATCGACACCCAATAATTGATTTGGTCATCAATGCCTTGCATCACCTCCGACTCCGACACCTCGATACTGTCGATGGCGGCTTGGTGCAGAAACAGTTTCTGTACGGCTATCTGCTCTGGGATAGAGCAGTCGGGGTCACCGGCGTACTTGATGCCTTCCGCCTCTGCCTGAAGACGTGTTACTTCTACATCCGACTTCAAGATTGCCTCATCTCCTACTACCCAAATGACTTCGTCTACCACACTGCCCTGATTGGTTGGCAGCGAATCAGATGTTGCGACACCTGCTACCGAAGAACTATCGGCAACCTTCATCGTAGCATGTCCTGTAAAACGAGTAACACTAGCACTTAGCCCCATCACTATCAACAAGGCCACAAATACTAAACTGATTTTATATCCAGTATTCATCTATATTGTTTCTATATTAATATCACTTTTATGATAAGCATCAATGCTTATTGACCGTAGCCAAAACGGTGGGGTTCACCACGACCACATATTTCTTTCTCAGTTCTGCCACCCATTGCTTCTCCAGTTCATCCTGGTAGTCGGCAGTGACCAAGGCTTTCACATCCGTATAATCCTCCGGTCCTTTCTTGAGCAGTTTGCCATAAGTAGCATCTATAGGATAGTCCTTCAGCACTTTCACTTCGGCTTTACTCTTAAACACCAAGGAGTCTACTACAGGATTATCCCCCTGTTTAAAGATACCCTTCTCTGCACGAATGCGGACAACGGAATCCTTATTAAAGGTATTACGAAGCACCTCTGCCCAGTCGGCAAAAGGCTTACGTTTCACCGCTTGCTTGACTGCTTCCACATCAGCAGCCTCTTTCACATGGTAAACAATTCCCTTAAAACGAGGTTGTTCCCATCTGTATTTTTTCTTGTTCTTGGCAAAATATGTTGCCAAAGCTCTCTCATCCTTGGCAGCTTTGTCCCATACCACACGATTGCTCATCTCATAGAGCAATAGTCCGTCGTGATATTCCTGCACTAGATATTTGAGTTTATCGTCTTTAGCCGTAGCCTTAGCTGTCTCTTCATCCAAGACCGTCTCGCGACTATTGCCCACGGGCATGGTCTTGACGATGGAGTCCAACT
Source organism: bacterium (assembly GCA_963657075.1). GTDB lineage: Bacteria > Bacteroidota > Bacteroidia > Bacteroidales > Bacteroidaceae > Prevotella. The sequence goes on from CAVKLF010000036.1 coordinate 7,348, forward strand.
TTTCGTCAATGATTCTCTCTCGTATTCCTCGGGCATCAATGAAACGGTAAATGTCATTCTTGACGGAATCATACGGGAAGAAATCTTGTTTTCCCTGCAACTTGATGATGTGATAGCCAAACTCAGAAAGCACAGGCTTGTGCAATTCTCCCGGCTTCATGGAGAATGCTGTTTCTTCAAAAGCTTTTACGGTCTGTCCCTTAGTTATCCAAGAAATATCACCTCCTCGCACAGCCGAGCCCTTGTCATCAGAGTATTTCTTCGCCATCTCGGCAAAGTCGGCACCCTTCAGTAAAGCTTTATAAATGGAGTCTGCCTTTTGCTCCGCCTTGCTCTGTTCGGCAGTTGTAGCTTTTTGGGAAAGGCGTATCAATATATGGGCAGGTTTTACAAGTCCACCCGACTTATTGATACGCTCTTGTGTGTCACGATAGATTTTACGCGCCTCAGCCTCAATGTCGCCATCCCCTATCATCAGAGGACGAATCTGCTGATCACGGTACTGCAAGAATTCCTGCTTAAACGAAGACAAGGTATCGAGACGGGCATCCAATGCCGCCTGTACCTTCAACTTGTAATTTACGAATAAGTCGACATAGTCATTGACCGTCTTTTTGTCAATGACACCCTCAGAATTATTCTTATTATAGGAATACTCAAACTCAGAACGACTCACAGGACTACCATTGATAGTCATAATCACAGGGTCATCTTGCTGAGCGAAAGCAATGCTCCCCGAAAGGAGCATTGCCGATAGAAGCACATAAAATCTCATTATTCAATATAGATATTTTTTACTCTGGGCGACTATAGTTTGGAGCCTCACTGGTAATAGCGATATCGTGAGGGTGACTCTCCAAGACGCCTGCATTGGTAATGCGAGTAAACTTAGCATCATGCAATTTCTCGATAGAAGGAGCACCGCAGTAGCCCATACCTGAGCGCAAGCCACCGATCAGTTGATAAATGACTTCCTGCACCGTTCCCTTATAAGGTACTCGTCCGGCAATACCCTCTGGCACCAATTTCTTGACATCCTTAGTATCGCTCTGGAAATAACGGTCCTTAGAACCATTCTTCTGTTCCATAGCCTCCAGCGAGCCCATGCCACGATAACTCTTAAACTTACGACCATTGAAGATGATGGTATCACCAGGGCTTTCCTCAGTACCAGCCACCAACGAACCAATCATCACGCAGCTACCGCCTGCCGCCAAAGCCTTGACTACATCACCAGAGTAACGCAAACCGCCATCAGCTATCAGAGGCACATCAGTACCCTTCAATGCTGAATAGACATCATAGACGGCACTCAACTGTGGTACGCCAACACCAGCCACCACGCGAGTTGTACAAATAGAACCAGGACCGATACCTACTTTCACGCCGTCGGCACCATTCTCCACCAAATACTTGGCAGCTTCACCTGTAGCCACATTACCTACTACTACATCAATATTTGGGAATGCAGCCTTCACCTCATGGAGTTTGTCTACCACACCCTTGGAATGGCCATGAGCAGTATCTATCACGATAGCATCAGCACCGGCATCCACCAAAGCCTGGGCACGGTCCAGCGTATCAACAGTCACGCCGACACCTGCAGCCACGCGAAGACGTCCCTTGCTGTCCTTGCAAGCCATAGGTTTGTCCTTTGCCTTGGTGATATCCTTATAAGTAATCAAGCCCACCAAATGATTTCCGTTATCTACCACTGGCAACTTTTCGATTTTGTTTTCCTGCAAAATCTGAGCAGCCGCAGTCAAGTCGGTCTGCAAATGCGTAGTAACAAGATTCTCGCTGGTCATTACCTCATCAATCTTCTTGTCCAAACGACGCTCAAAGCGAAGATCGCGATTCGTGACAATACCTACCAAATGATTTTCTTCGTCTACCACAGGAATACCACCAATATGATAATCATGCATCATATCAAGCGCATCCTGTACAGTGCTACCACGGCGGATGGTAACAGGATCATAAATCATACCATTCTCTGCACGCTTCACGATCGCAACTTGGCGAGCTTGCTCCTCTATGGTCATGTTCTTGTGGATTACACCGATACCTCCCTCACGAGCGATGGCTATCGCCATAGAAGCCTCAGTAACTGTATCCATCGCCGCTGTGACGAAAGGAACATTCAACTCGATGTTACGAGAGAACTTGGTTTTCAACTCTACCTCTTTAGGCAGTACCTCTGAATAAGCAGGAATAAGCAGGACGTCATCGTAAGTGAGGCCGTCCATTACAATTTTATCTGCAACAAATGATGACATATTGTAAACCTTTAAAAATTTATTGCGTGCAAATTTAGCAATAATATTTCAGATAGACATCGGTTTTTACGAAATTCTTACCTTATTAATGCTATTTAACGTGCTAGTTGGCTTGTTCCGACAAAAATTTGATTCTTACTAGGCGTATTTCGTCTTCGTTGTAGTCTTCACCCAACTCGTCTTGCGCAACGTCCAGATCATCGGTTTCGCTGTCCATGAAGTAGTCGTAGATGTCATCGAGATGTTCATCGTCTACTTCTTCATCTAAGAAGTAGTCGATATTTAGTTTGGTACCACTATATACGATGGCCTCTATCTCATCCAACAGTTCTGAAAATTCCAGTCCCTTGGCTTCTGCCAAGTCGTAGAGGTCTACCTGTCGGTCGATGCTTTGGATAATGCTCACCTTGAGCATCGACTTCTTGGCCACCGTACGGACGCGCAGTTCTTCCGAGCGTTCTATTCCATTCTCCTCACAATATTTCTTGATGAGTTCACAGAATTCCTTTCCATAGCGTTTTGCCTTTCCCGATCCTACACCCTGCACATTCTGCAATTCTTGCAAATCATCAGGATACATGGTGGCCATCTGCTCTAACGATACATCCTGGAATATCACGTATGGGGGCACTTTGTGTTTCTTGGCCACCGACTTACGCAAATCCTTCAGCATGGCAAAGAGCATGGGGTCCAGTGCGCCACTTGCCACAGGTGGTTCCTCTACAAAGTCGTCCTTAAATTCCTTGTCTTTTACTATCATAAACGAGACAGGGTTTTGGATAAAGCGTCTGCCCGAAGCCGTCAGTTTCAGGAGGCCGTAATTCTCCACGTCTTTCTTAAGATAGCCAGCGATGAGCGCCTGGCGGATTACTGGATTCCACAGTTTGTCATCCATATCTTCGCCAGCTCCAAACTCTTCCAGTTCGTCATGCTTATGAGAAACCAGATCGTCGGTGGCACGTCCCTTCACAAAGTCTATGATATACTCCTGTCGGAAGTTTTCTTTCACGGCAGCCACAGCCTTCAAGACCACCAGCAGACTATCCTTTGCCTCCACCTTTTCCGTAGGATGCATACAGTTGTCGCAATTATGGCAATTCTCCTGGTCATACTCCTCACCGAAATAATGCAGCAGCATTTTTCTACGGCATACAGAAGACTCGGCATAGGCTGCCGTTTCCTGAAGCAGTTGACGGCCGATATCCTGTTCAGCGACAGGTTTGTTTTCCATAAACTTCTCCAGTTTCCTCAGGTCTTTCTTCGAATAGAAAGTAAGACAGATGCCCTCGCCACCATCGCGTCCTGCACGTCCGGTCTCCTGATAGTAGCCTTCCAGACTCTTAGGAATATCATAGTGGATGACAAAGCGCACATCGGGCTTGTCTATTCCCATACCAAAGGCTATGGTTGCCACTATCACATCCAATTTCTCCATCAGGAAATCATCTTGCGTCTGTGATCGGGTAGCCGAATCCAATCCTGCATGATACGCAGCTGCCTTAATGTCATTGGCTCTCAGTACTTCGGCCAGTTCCTCCACCTTCTTTCGTGACAAGCAATAGATGATACCGCTCTTCCCGGGATGCTGACGGATAAACTTGATAATCTGCTTATCGACATCACTATGCTTGGAGCGCACCTCATAATAAAGGTTGGCCCTATTAAATGAGCTTTTGAATTCCTGGGCATCTACAATACCCAGATTCTTCTTGATGTCGGTGCGCACCTTATCGGTAGCCGTAGCTGTAAGTGCTATCACTGGAGCATTACCTATCTCATTGATGATAGGTCGAATACGCCTGTATTCCGGGCGGAAGTCATGTCCCCACTCAGAAATACAATGCGCCTCGTCTATCGCATAGAAAGAAATCTTCACGGTCTTAAGAAACTCCACATTATCTTCTTTCGTCAAAGATTCAGGAGCCACATAGAGCAGCTTTGTCCTGCCACTCAATATGTCTTTTTTGACCGTTTCTATCGCAGATTTATTCAGGGAAGAGTTAAGATAGTGAGCCACACCATCATCCTCGCTCAAGCCGTTGATAACATCCACTTGATTTTTCATCAGAGCTATCAAGGGAGAGATCACTATCGCCGTACCATCCATGATGAGCGAAGGAAGCTGATAACACAAGCTTTTTCCTCCTCCCGTAGGCATCAGCACGAAAGTGTTGTGTCCATCCATCAGATTTCTGATGATGATTTCCTGATCGCCTTTAAAAGAGTCGAAACCAAAATAATGTTTCAGCTGACCTGTAAGATTTAACTTTTCCGTCATATCTACCTATTATTATTGTTCTTTATATGTTTTATGGTAATAGTCCTCCAGCGGCTTACGATCAAGCCTCCAAAAGATTACGCAGTCTCTAGCTTACCGAGATGTGCCTTGTCCAACTGGCTCTGGGCATAGTCCAAAGTCACGTCGAAGGTTTCCACCTCCTTGGAAGGCACTTCAAACATAGCATCGGTCATCACTGCCTCCACGATGGAACGAAGTCCACGGGCACCCAACTTATACTCCACGGCCTTGTCTACCATAAAGTCGAGGGCTGCCTCGTCAAAATGCAGTTGGATACCATCCATCTCAAACAGTTTCATATACTGCTTGACGATAGAGTTCTTCGGCTCCACCAAGATTTTGCGCAAGGCCTCCTTGTCCAGAGGATTGAGATAAGTGAGCACAGGCAAACGACCGATGATCTCTGGTATCAGGCCAAACGACTTCAAGTCTTGTGGCAAGATATATTTCATCAAGTCTTTCTTGTCCACCTTGGCCACATTCTGCACAGAGGTATAACCTACCACATGGGTATTCAGGCGCTGAGCTATCTTGCGCTCGATACCGTCGAAAGCTCCGCCGCAGATAAACAGGATATTCTTGGTATCCACACGGATATATTCCTGGTCAGGATGCTTGCGTCCGCCCTTAGGTGGTACGTTTACGATCGTTCCCTCCAGCAGTTTCAAGAGTCCCTGTTGTACACCCTCGCCACTTACATCACGCGTAATAGAAGGGTTATCGCTCTTACGGGCTATCTTGTCTATCTCATCGATAAAGACGATACCACGCTGAGCAGCCTCCACATTATAGTCTGCCACCTGCAGCAATCTAGACAAGATGCTCTCCACATCTTCGCCCACATAACCTGCTTCTGTAAACACGGTAGCATCCACTATGGTGAAAGGTACGTCGAGCATCTTGGCAATCGTACGCGCCAACAAAGTTTTTCCCGTACCAGTGCTGCCCACCATGATAATGTTGCTCTTTTCGATTTCCACACCATCATCGCTAGTAGGCTGCTGGAGACGTTTATAATGATTGTATACTGCCACTGCCAGGCTACGCTTGGCCTGGGTTTGCCCGATGATATATTCGTCAAGATACTCCTTGATTTCCATCGGTTTGGGCACATCTTTCAGCGCAAACTTTCCATCGTCTGGTTTCTTCATCACACCAGTGGTCTTCACGATCTCATAAGCCTGCTTGGCACAATCTTCGCAGATAAACGCATTGATTCCTGTAATCAACAGCTTTACCTCCGAATCACTTCTTCCACAGAAACTACAACAATTTTTTCCTTTTGGCATAATTCTAAACCTTCTTATTACTTACGCACCAAAATCTCGTCTACCATACCATACTCCTTGGCTTCCTCAGCGGTCATCCAATAGTTGCGGTCGCTGTCCGCCCACACCTTGTCATAAGGGGTATGGGAATGGTCGGAGATGATGGTATACAGTTCCTTCTTCATCTTCAAGATTTCTCTGGCCTCTATTTCGATGTCAGAAGCCTGTCCTTGCACACCGCCTAAAGGCTGATGTATCATCACACGGCTATGGGGCAAAGCAGCTCGCTTACCCTCCTGTCCTGAAACGAGAAGCACAGCCGCCATCGATGCTGCCATACCGGTACAGATGGTAGCCACGTCGCTAGTGATAAACTGCATGGTGTCGTAGATACCCAAACCTGCCGTTACGCTTCCACCAGGACTGTTGAGATAGATAGAGATATCCTTGCCGCTATCTACAGAGTCGAGATAGAGCAACTGCGCCTGTAAGGTATTGGCTGTATAATCATCTATCTGTGTACCCAAGAAGATGATACGGTCCATCATCAATCTGGAGAACACATCCAGCTGAGTAACGTTCAGCTGACGCTCCTCCAGGATGTAAGGATTTATATACTGTGCTTGTGCCTTGATCACATCGTCAAGTACCATTCCGCTCATTCCAAGATGCTGAGTGGCATACTTTCTAAAATCGTTCATATCTGTCTTTCCTATTCTTATTTTCTTATTAAATAATGCACAAAAAAAGAGGTTATCGACCTCTATTACTCGTTCGGTGGAACAAAGATAATAAAAAAAGTCGATAACCTCGTATTTATTTGAAGTTTTTTTTCAAAAAAATGTTATTCCTGCATCATCTTGTTGAAATCTTCCACAGAAATCTCCTTTTCATTGAGCTTCACAACAGTCTTCAGAGCTGCTGCCAACTTACGGTCGATAGAACGTTCTACGAGCGCATCTACAGCATCACCCTTCTTGATCATCTCGTTGGCATAGTTCTCAATATACTCGTCTGGCACATTGGTCATACCGTACTGAGCAAACTGTGCACGAGCAGCCTCCTTGGCAGTCTCCTTGATGTCATTGTCATCCACCTTGATGTCCTGAGCCTTGATGAGCTGCTCCTTGATGAGGTGCCATGTCAACTCCTTGATGCTCTGCTCATAGTTCTTCTCTACAAACTCCTCGCCCTTATCCTTGTTGTTAGCCAACATGATACGCTTCAACAACGCATCAGGATACTGCAAGTCGCCTACCTTCTTCTCGCAGTGCTCACGCACGTCGAGGATAAACTTGTAGTCGGAGTCACCTACGAGCTGCTCCTGCAAGCCCTCAGCCAACTTAGCGCGGAAAGATGCCTCATCCTTCACGTCAGTATCCTCACCAAGTACCTGCTTGAAAAGTTCCTCATTTACCTCGTGCTTCTTGAAGCGCTGGATCTCTGTAATCTGGAAGCTGAACTCAGACTCCAAATCCTTCACTGCATCACGCTCAATCTTCAAGAGTTGAGAAACCTCTGTATCATTCTCAGGATAAGCCTTCTTTGGGTTGAATGTGATGACATCACCGAGTTTCGCTGCACCGAAGAGGTTCTTCTGCTCATCTACCTTGATGTAGCTAGGCATAATGACTGCACCCTCTACTGTGATACCACCTTCCTTGGTGTTACCATTCTCATCCAGCTCGCGGAGGTCACCCTTCAAGAGGTCGTTGTCCTCGTATGCCTCTGCCTTCTCATAGCTACCAGAACGTGAGGCATACATCTCTACCTGCTGGTCGAGGATCTTGTCGTCTACCTTGATGTTATAGTAATCTACCTTGTCACGACCAGTGAGAGATACCTTCAACTCTGGTGCAACAGCGATGTCAAACATAAATGTATAAGCTGTACCCTTCTCCAAGTCTACTGGCTCCTGCTTCTCTGATGGGAGAGGCTCGCCGAGCATCTGGATGTTGTTGTCCTGTACATACTTGTAAATCTGCTGACCAACAATCTTGTTGATAGCTTCCATCTTTACAGATGCACCGAACTGGCGCTTAATCATACCCATAGGAGCCTGACCAGGACGGAAACCTGGAACATTAGCCTTCTTACGGTAGTCTTTCAATGTCTTCTCGACATCATTCTTGTAGTCCTCTTCCTCTACAACGAGGGTCAAAAGACCATTGATCTTGTCAGGATTTTCAAATGAAATTTTCATCTTGATTTTTATATTTTATATTACTAATTATTTTTTCTGATTTTATCGGCTTGCAAAATTACACATTTTTAATGGATATACCTAATATATAAGAGAAAAATTTGTTTTTTTAACCATCATATTCCTCTTCTCTCGCTTTTTTCTGCTCATCCAACAGTTGGAAATCCTTCTTGCGCAATACAAAACTGGTGGTAAGATACTTTTCTTTCACCACTTTATTGTTGGCCAATTCCTCCGGGGTGCCCTGGAAGAGGATGCGTCCCTCGAAAAGCAGATAGGCTCGGTCGGTAATCGTAAGTGTCTCATCTACATTATGGTCGGTAATCAAGATTCCGATGTTGCGATACTTCAATTTCCACACGATATGCTGTATTTCCTCCACCTGGATAGGGTCTACTCCGGCAAATGGTTCGTCGAGCATGATAAACTTCGGGTCGTTGGCCAAGCATCTGGCGATTTCCACACGTCGACGCTCACCACCGGAGAGTTGGTCTCCCAGATTCTTACGCACCTTCTGCAAGTCGAAGTCCTTGATCAGGCTCTCCAGTTTTTCCTTCTGATAGTCTCTTGGCTTGCCGGTCATTTCCAGTACCGACATGATATTGTCTTCCACACTCATCTTGCGGAACACACTGGCCTCTTGCGGCAGATAGCCGATGCCTGCACGGGCACGTTTATAGACGGGGAAGTTTGTTATCTCCTTGTCGCCAAGATACACACGCCCTTCATTGGGCACCACCAGTCCTGTCGTCATATAGAAAGAGGTCGTCTTGCCGGCACCATTCGGTCCCAACAAGCCTACGATCTCACCTTGCTTCACGTTGATGGTTACTCCATTGGCAACCGTTCTCTTGCCGTATCGTTTCACCAGCCCTTCTGTTCTTAGTACTAATTTTTCTTCAGAAGACTGCTGTTCGTTGATTGCATTTTCATCCATAATTAGCTCATTTGGAGCAAAGACCATCCCATAGTCTTCGCATTTTTGGTGCAAAAATACTAAAAAAGGAGCAAATATCACTTATATTTTCAAAAACTATTGATAATATTGCAGTTTTTTAGAGGAATTTGGTTAATTTTGCACCACAAATCAGTAGTATATTAGCATGTTAATAGAAAAATGGCTTACCACCTTCGGTAAATATCTCATATTGATGGGGCGTGCTTTCTCACGCCCTGAACGTATGCGAATGTTCCTCAAGCAGTACGTCAAGGAAATGTCGCAGCTGGGTGTCGATTCCATCGGCATCGTTCTGCTCATATCTTTCTTCATTGGTGCGGTCATCTGCATCCAGATGAAACTCAACATCCAGAGTCCTTGGATGCCTCGCTGGGTTTCGGGTTACACCACGCGCGAGATTATGCTCCTGGAGTTTTCCTCTAGTATCATGTGTCTGATTCTGGCAGGAAAGGTGGGTTCCAACATTGCCTCTGAGTTGGGCACCATGCGTGTCACTCAGCAGATTGATGCGCTCGATATCATGGGTGTCAACTCTGCTTGCTATCTTATCCTGCCCAAGATTCTTGGTTTGGTTACCATCATGCCTTTCCTCGTTATCTTTAGTTCGGCGATGGGTATCGTCGGGGCATACGGCACGGCTTACATCGGGCACATCTTGCCTCCCGACGACCTCACCCTGGGTTTGCAGCACTCGTTCAATCAGTGGTTTGTATGGATGAGTATCGTCAAGAGTCTTTTCTTTGCCTTCATCATTGCCAGTGTGTCCTCTTACTTTGGATATACGGTAGAAGGTGGTTCGGTCGAGGTAGGCAAGTCGTCTACCAACGCTGTGGTGAGTTCCAGCGTGCTCATTCTTTTCTCTGATGTTTTTCTCACTCAAATTCTCTCTTAATATATGATAGAAGTTAGAAATCTTACCAAGTCGTTTGGCGACAAGACTGTACTCGACAATATCAATGTCACTTTCGAGACCGGAAAAACCAATCTGATTATCGGTCAGAGTGGTTCGGGAAAAACTGTTTTGATGAAGAATCTCGTAGGTCTTCTTACTCCTACCAGCGGACATGTACTCTATGATGACCGTGACTTTGTGCAGATGTCTAAGAAAGAAAAGGTGCTGATGCGTCGTGAGATGGGAATGATTTTCCAAAGTGCTGCCCTCTTCGACTCGCTCAATGTATTGGAGAATGTGATGTTTCCACTGGATATGTTCTCCAACATGAATTACAAGGAACGTGTCAAGCGGGCTTTGGAGTGTCTCGACCGTGTCAACCTCATCGAGGCTCAACAGAAATATCCGGGCGAAATATCGGGCGGTATGCAGAAACGTGTAGCCATCGCACGGGCCATCGTGATGAATCCGAAGTATCTTTTCTGCGACGAACCTAACTCCGGACTGGACCCCAAGACCTCGCTGGTCATCGACGAACTGCTCTCCGGCATCACCAAGGACTACAATATGACCACCATCATCAATACCCACGACATGAACTCTGTGATGGGCATCGGTGAGAATATTTGTTTCATCTACAAAGGTCACAAGGAGTGGCAAGGCAACAAAGACCAGGTCATGACTTCCACCAACGAGAAACTCAACGACCTCGTCTTCGCTTCCGACCTCTTCCGCAAAGTCAAGGAAGTGGAAATGGAGGAAGCCCGGAAATAAAAAATTCAGCTTTCTGAAGTGTAGGAAGTTAAAGAAGTTAAGGGAATTTAGGGGGAATTTAGGGGACAACAGCCCTACTTGCTTATGACAAGATTCCTGCAAAAAAGGTATTGTCCCTTAACTTCACAGCTCTCGTAGAGAGCGATAACTTCTCTTAACTCCCATTAACTTCCCAACTTTCGGTACTTCAGAAAGTAGAGTATTGAAAACTATCTCATTTTCCATTCACCTTTTATCTCTACCATCGGAACAACGATTTGTTCCTTGGTACTGTCACCATAACTCAACTGCAAGAATACCTCTGCCACATGATGGGCGGTATCTGCCTTGGCAGTCAGCACATTGACTGCCGACATCCCCTTATGCTCTTCCTGTTGCTGTTCTACAAACATCTGGGCATTGAGCAACAGCTGGTCCTGGTATCCTTTCGGCAAACGATGGGGCTGATGATAGCCCGCCACAAACTCGGGATATTTCCCTGCTAGCAGCAAGTCATAATAACCTTTGGCGGCTACAGCCGCCAACTGTCCAGCATCAGGACCTTCGCTCTTGCAAGCACCTAGTCCCAACGCCATCAGCAGCACCCAGAAAAAAGCCAGTTTCTTCATCTTACTATGGTGTTGAATTCTTCACTCTTCGTTCTTCACTCTTCACTCAGAATTACTTCTGTCGGATGAAGACATTGATTGGACATCCATGGAGTGACCAATTCTCACGGATCTTGTTCTCCAAGAAGCGGCGATAATTCTCCTTTACATACTGTGGCAAGTTGGCATAGAACACAAACGAAGGTATCGTGGTGTTAGGCAACTGCGTACAGTACTTGATCTTGATATACTTGCCCTTTACACTCTGTGGAGGATATGCCTCGATGATAGGCAGCATCACCTCGTTGAGCTTGGAAGTACCAATATGCGCCTTGCGGTTTTGGTACACCACCTTGGCAGTCTCCAGCACCTTGAAGATGCGCTGCTTGGTAAGAGCAGAGGCAAAGATGATAGGGAAATCTACAAATGGAGCCATACGCTTGCGAATGGCTGTCTCAAAGGTGTCGATCACTTTCTGGTCCTTGTTCTCCACCAAGTCCCACTTGTTGACTACCACCACCAGACTCTTGTTGTTCTTCTGGATCAACTGGAAGATATTCATATCCTGCGTCTCGATACCACGGGTGGCATCCAGCATCAAGATACACACATCACTATTCTCAATAGCTCGGATAGAACGCATCACAGAGTAAAACTCCAAGTCCTCGCTCACCTTGTTCTTGCGACGGATACCAGCGGTATCTACCAGATAGAAGTCGAAACCAAACTTATCATATCGGGTATAGATACTGTCACGGGTGGTTCCAGCGATTTCGGTTACGATGTTGCGGTCCTCGCCAATAAAGGCGTTGATGATACTGCTCTTGCCGGCATTAGGACGACCCACCACAGCAAAACGGGGAATCTCATCCTCTATGCCTTCCTCTGGGTTGTCTGGCAACTTATCCAATATCATGTCGAGCAAGTCGCCGGTACCGCCACCAGTAGCAGCACTGATACACTGAGGATCACCCAGACCCAACTTATAAAACTCGGCTGCCTCATAGTAATTGGCACTGTTATCCACCTTGTTGGCCACCAGAATAACAGGCAATTTGGCACGACGCAATATCAGCGCCACATCCTCATCCCAGTCTGTCAAGCCTGTATTTACGTCCACCAGGAAGAGCACCAAGTCGGCCTCCTCTGTAGCTACCAATACCTGCTTGCGGATAGCATCCTCAAAAATGTCATCAGATTTTACAACCCAACCACCCGTGTCTACCACCGAGAATTCTCTGCCATTCCAGCTGCACTTACCATACTGACGGTCGCGTGTAGTACCGGCAGTATCGCTCACGATAGCGCGACGAGATTGAGTCAAACGATTGAATAAAGTAGACTTGCCCACATTAGGGCGACCTACGATTGCTACTAAATTTGCCATAATTTTATAGTCATTTATCCTCCTTCCTTCCGAGGAGGCTACATAGGATGTGGTCTCTGCATCCCAGTTAATAATTTGCCGAAGCTGACCATGCTCCAGCCCTCACCCATTTGGCGAGAGTCACTCCCTCTTTACAGTCAGGGAGCGGGGAATCAATTATTAATTGATAATTATTCAGCTTTCTGAAGTGTAGGAAGTTAAAGAAGTTAAGGGAATTTAGGGGGAATTTAGGGGACAACAGCCCTACTTACTTATGACAAGATTCCTGCAAAAAAGGTGTTGTCCC
>CAVKLF010000037.1:0-20113 GCA_963657075.1 bacterium
GTATCATCGTAATCGATGCTTGGGCAGCCGTTACAGGTTTCATCCTCTTCTACACTATCAAGAAGGTTGCTGGTCTCCGCGTAGACAAGCGCATTGAGGAGGAAGGTCTCGACATCTACGAGCATGGCGAGAGCTGCTTTAACTAAAATGTAGACAGACATACATGTGAAGAACGAAGCTTTTGGATGAAAAAAAAACTTCCGCTTCGTTCTTCATTTCCAATTTTTTATTGTAACTTTGCACTTTCTTTCAGAGAATGCTTATTTTACAAGGTATTAACATTTAAAAGAATTGACGATGAAGAATTTGAAGAAGATGGGTGCTTTGGCACTTGGTTTGATAGCTTTTGCTCCTGCTGCCATGGCACAGGATGAGGTAGAGACAACAATCGCTGCAGATGTAGTAAGCCAGTACTACTGGCGTGGTCAGGAGTTGGGAAGCATTTCCCTCCAGCCTACTCTCGGTCTCGGTTACAAGGGCTTGTCTTTGACAGCTTGGGGAAGCGTAGGTATTTCTGAGCCTTCTGATACAAAGGAGTTCGACCTTACCTTGGCTTATTCTACAGGTGGTTTTACCATCGGCGTTACCGATTATTGGTTCAACTCTCCTAACGAGAGATACTTCCAGTATGCTTCTCATGAGACATCTCATGTCTTCGAGGCTAACGTAGGTTACGATTTCGGTCCTTTAGCCCTCAACTGGTACACCAACTTCGCAGGCAACGATGGCTATAATAAGAGTGGTAAGCGTGCTTACTCATCTTATGTAGAGGCTACGGCTCCATTCAAGCTTGGTGGTTGCGACTGGGAGGCTGCTGTAGGTGCAGTGCCTTTCGCTACTAGCTTCTACGCAGGTCATGATGGTGTGGTGAATGGTTTTGCTGTTACCAACGTGTCTGTGAAAGCTACCAAGGATATCAAGATTACCGATAGCTTCAGCGTGCCAGTGTTTGCACAGGTGGCTGCTAATCCTAGCAATGAGAAGGCTTACTTCGTAGTAGGTTTCACATTGCAGCCATAATTTGAAGGTTTAAGTTTTTTTACATAACGACGACCGATAGCGCTATTTACTAGAGTGCTATCGGTCGTTTCTTTATTGTAAAATGTTCTGTTTTTATGGGTGTGGATCCTGGCCGACCACACCGTCTTGGTATGCCAAGCCCTAAGAGATTCCTTCTTTTGGAAGTCTTTTGGGGCTTGCTTTTTGATAGCGGTTTGTGAAGTGTAATTGAAAGTTATGGAAAAACTTTCAAATCGTAAGAATATACGTAAAAATATATTAAAGTTGTTATAAGTATTCTTAAAACAATACAAAATGCAGTGTTTCTTTTCTTTATTCTAACAAAAAGTTGTAAATTTGCACCCGAAATATAACAAAGTGTTATAAAATGCTAGGTTTTCTAGTTGGAGTATTAATAGAATCCTAGTTTAAACAATAGTTATAAGTAACCGATAAAAGAAAGGAAAAGATATTATGTGTGGAATTGTATCTATCTTTAATATTCAGGAACAGACTCCTGAATTGCGACAGCAAGCCCTTCGTATGAGCCAGAAGATTCGCCATCGCGGACCAGACTGGAGCGGTATTTATTGTGGTGGTTCAGCCATCCTCGCCCATGAGCGATTGAGCATCGTAGACCCTGAGAGTGGACGCCAGCCCCTTTTTGCACCCGATAAGAAACAGGTGCTTGCCGTAAATGGCGAGATATACAATCATCAGGATATCCGTGCACGTTTTGCAGATACCTATCAGTATCAGACGGGTTCCGACTGCGAGGTAATCCTTTCTCTCTATCGCGAGATGAGAGCCGATACCGACTTCGCTACATTAATATATAAAGGTGAGGATGCCGTACACGAGCGCATCTGCCAGATGCTCGAACAGCTGAATGGTATCTTTGCTTTCGCCCTCTACGATGTGGAGCGCGATGAGTTCCTGATCGCTCGCGACCCTATCGGTGTAATTCCACTCTACATCGGCTATGACAAGGATGGCAAGGTGATGGTGGCTTCAGAGCTCAAGGCGCTCGAAGGTCAGTGCGACCACTACGAGCCATTCCTTCCAGGTTATTATTATTACAGCAAGACCCCAGGCATGAAGCGTTATTATACTCGCGATTGGTTCGAGTACGCTACCATGCAGAAGAAATATCAGATAGACGACAGCAAGAAGGCTGTACAGCAGCTCGCTGATGCAGAATCGCAAGAGAAGGCAGCCGTAGCAGAAATCCACGATGCCCTCGAAGCATCCGTCAAGCGCCAGTTGATGAGCGATGTGCCTTATGGCGTGCTCCTCAGCGGTGGTCTCGATTCTTCCGTTATCTCGGCAGTTGCCGAAAAGTATTCCTCCACACGTGTGGAGAATGGCGGCGAGACCAAGGCTTACTGGCCAAGACTCCACTCTTTCGCCGTAGGCTTGAAGGGCGCACCCGACTTGGCGAAGGCTCGCCTCGTAGCCGACTACATCGGCACCGTGCATCACGAAATCAACTATACGATACAGGAAGGTCTGGATGCCATCCGTGACGTCATCTACTTCATCGAGACATACGATGTAACCACCGTCCGCGCATCTACCCCTATGTATCTCTTGGCCAGAGTAATACGCAGTATGGGTATCAAGATGGTGCTTTCTGGCGAGGGTGCCGATGAGGTGTTCGGCGGCTATCTCTACTTCCACAAGGCTCCGGGTGCCAAGGAGTTCCACGAAGAGACCGTGCGCAAGCTTGGCAAACTCTATATGTACGACTGCCTGAGAGCCAACAAGAGCCTCGCAGCATGGGGCATCGAGGGCCGTGTGCCATTCCTGGACAAGGAGTTCCTGGATGTGGCGATGGGTATGAACCCCGTCTTGAAGATGTGCCCAGACAAGACGATAGAGAAGAAAGTAGTACGTGAGGCTTTCGCCGACCTGCTTCCCGAGGAAGTGGCTTGGAGACAGAAAGAGCAGTTCTCCGACGGTGTGGGCTATTCATGGATAGATACCTTGAAACAGATTACCGCTTCAGCCGTAAGCGATGAGCAGATGGCTCATGCCGCCGAGCGATTCCCTATCAACCCTCCACAGAACAAGGAGGAGTATTATTATCGCTCCATCTTCGCCGAGCACTTCCCTAGCGACAGTGCCGCCAAGAGTGTACCAAGTGTGCCAAGTGTGGCTTGCTCTACAGCTGAAGCCCTTGCCTGGGATGCTTCCTTCCAGAACCAGAACGACCCAAGTGGCCGTGCGGTAGCGGGCGTGCATGAGCAGGCGTATAAGTAATTCTTTTGGAGTTAAAGGACTTAAAGGAGTTAAAGAAGTTAAGGAGTTAAAGAAGTTAAGACAATAGCTTTTGGGTAATAAGCATATGATTGTCTTGATTTTCAAAAACACAAGCTGTCAAGAGTATTGTCTTAACTCCTAAGCGACCAACGGGAGCGATAACTCCTTAACTTCTTTAACTCCCCCAAAAAAAGACAAATGTAAATAACCGATATAAAACGAACAAGAAATGGAAAAAGGATTGTACAGTTCAGCCTATGAGCACGATGCGTGTGGCGTAGGTATGGTGGTTAACATCCACGGCAACAAGAGTCATGAGCTTGTCGACAACGCCTTGAAGGTACTCGAGAACATGCGCCACCGCGGCGCCGAGGGTGCCGACAACAAGACGGGTGACGGCGCCGGCATCATGCTCCAGATTCCGCATGAGTTTATTCTCCTTCAGGGAATCCCTGTTCCTGAGAAGGGAAAATATGGTACAGGTCTTATCTTCTTGCCTAAGGACGAGAAGAAGCAGCAGGACATCCTCTCTATCATGATCGAGGAAATCGAGCGTGAGGGACTTCAGTTGATGCACCTTCGCAATGTACCTACTAACCCAGATTGTCTCGGTGAGGCAGCCCTCTCCAACGAACCTGCCATCAAACAGGTCTTCATCACGGGTGTAACCGACGACAAGGTGCCTGTTTTCGAGCGCACACTCTATCTCATCCGTAAGCGCATCGAGAAACGTGTTACCGATCCTGACTTCTACATTTGTTCGCTTTCCAATTCGAACATCGTATACAAGGGTATGCTCAGCAGCCTTCAGTTGCGCCAGTACTACCCCGACTTGACCAATAATTATTTTACGAGCGGCTTGGGTCTCGTTCACTCACGCTTCTCTACCAATACGTTCCCTACATGGAGCCTGGCACAGCCTTTCCGCCTCCTTGCCCACAATGGTGAGATCAATACCATCCGTGGTAACCGCGGTTGGATGAAGGCTCGCGAGAGTGTGTTGAGCAGTGAGGCTTTGGGCGACATCCGTGAGATTTCACCTATCGTTCAGCCTAATATGAGCGACTCTGCCAGCCTCGACAACGTATTCGAGTTCTTCGTGATGAGCGGTCTGTCTTTGCCTCACGCCATGGCAGTCATGGTACCAGAGAGCTTCGACGACAAAAACCCTATCTCTGAAGACTTGAAGGCTTTCTATGAGTATCACTCTATCTTGATGGAACCATGGGATGGTCCTGCTGCCTTGCTCTTCAGCGATGGTCGCTACGCAGGTGGTATGCTCGACCGTAACGGTCTGCGCCCTGCCCGTTACACCATCACCAAGAACGATATGATGGTAGTGGCATCCGAGGTGGGTGTGATGGATTTCGACCCACAGGAGATAGCAGAGAAGGGACGCCTCCAGCCTGGTAAGATTCTCTTGATCGATACTCAGGAAGGCAAGATTTATTATAATGGTGAGATCAAAGACCGTTTGGCTGCCGATCACCCATACCGCCAGTGGTTGAATACCAACCGTATTGAGTTGGAGAAACTCCGCAGCGGTCGTAAGGTGGACAATGCCGTAGAAGACTTGACTCGCAAGGAGTTGGAGTTTGGCTTCGGCGAGGAAGACATCGACGGCACCATCATCCCGATGGCTACCAAGGGTCAGGAGCCTACGGCATCCATGGGTAACGATACCCCACTTGCTGTACTCAGCGACCAGCCACAGATCTTCTTCAACTATTTCCGTCAGCAGTTTGCACAGGTTACCAACCCTGCCATCGACTCCATCCGTGAGAACCTCGTGATGAGTCTTACCGAGTACATCGGTCGTGTAGGTTCGGGCATCCTGAACCCAGACGAGAGCAACTGCAAGATGGTGCGCTTGCCACATCCTATCTTGACCAATACCCAGTTGGATATTCTCCAGAACATCCGTTACAAGGGATTCAATACCGTGAAGCTCCACATGCTTTTCGAGACCGCCAAGGGCGAGGAAGGTTTGCACGAGGCTCTCGACGAACTTTGCCGCCAGGCAGCACAGAGCGTGGACGACGGTTACAACTATATTATCCTGTCAGACCGTGGCGTAGACGAGGCCCACGCAGCCATCCCATCATTGCTCGCAGTGAGTGCCGTTCACCATTATCTGATAGATGCCGGTAAGCGTGTACAGACCGCCCTCATCGTAGAGAGTGGTGAGATTCGCGAGGTAATGCACGCAGCATTGCTTTTGGGCTATGGTGCTTCAGCCCTCTGCCCATACTTGACATACGCTATCCTCGACGACTTGGTAAAGCGCAAGAAGATACAGGAGGACTATACTACAGCCGAGCAAAACTACATCAAGGCTGTCAAGAAGGGCTTGTTCAAGATTATGGCCAAGATGGGTATCTCTACCATCCGCAGCTATCGCGGTGCCAAGATCTTCGAGAGCATTGGTCTCTCAGAGAGCCTCTTGAAGAGCTATTTCGGCACAGAGGTCAGCACCATCGGCGGTATCGGCCTGGAGACCATCGCACGCGATGCCATCCGTCTGCACGACAAGGCGTTTGCTGCCAAGAAGATGGACTTCCTGCCCAGCATGGGACAGTTCCACTACCGCAAGGACGGTATCAAGCACGCCTGGAACCCAGAGACCATCGCTACGTTGCAGCTTGCCACACGCAAGGGCGACTATGCACTCTATAAGAAATATGCCGAACTCGTAGACAAGAAGCAGGAGCCTATCTTCATCCGCGACTTCTTCGACTTCCGCAAGAATCCTATCTCTATCGACAAGGTAGAGCCAGTAGAGGAGATCGTGAAGCACTTCGTGACAGGTGCCATGAGTTTCGGTGCCCTCTCCAAGGAAGCCCACGAGGCAATGGCTCTCGCCATGAATGCCCTCGGTGCCCGCAGTAACACGGGTGAGGGTGGTGAGGACAATGAGCGATTCCACTCTACACAAGATGGTATCAGCCTCTCCAGCAAGACCAAGCAGGTGGCTTCCGGCCGTTTCGGTGTAACAACAGAATATTTGGTGAATGCTGAGGAAATCCAGATTAAGGTGGCACAGGGTGCTAAGCCTGGTGAGGGCGGACAGTTGCCTGGTTTCAAGGTCAACGAGGTCATCGCCAAGACTCGTAACTCTATCCCTGGCATCAGCTTGATTTCTCCTCCACCTCACCACGACATCTATAGTATCGAGGACTTGGCTCAGCTCATCTTCGACCTCAAGAACGTGAACCCTAAGGCGGCTATCTCTGTGAAGCTCGTAGCCGAGAGTGGCGTGGGTACCATCGCTGCCGGTGTGGCTAAGGCTAAGGCCGACCTCATCGTTATCTCCGGTGCCGAGGGTGGTACGGGTGCCAGCCCTGCATCTAGTATGCGTTTCGCTGGTATCTCGCCAGAGATTGGTCTCTCAGAGACACAGCAGACATTGGTAAAGAATGGTCTTCGTGGTCAGGTTCGCCTGCAGGTGGACGGTCAGTTGAAGAGCGGTCGCGACATCATCCTCATGGCTCTGCTCGGTGCTGAGGAGTTCAGCTTCGGTACTGCAGCCCTCATCGTGTTGGGTTGTGTGATGATGCGTAAGTGTAACCTCAATACCTGTCCGATGGGTGTGGCTACACAGGATCCTAAGCTCCGTGCCCACTTCCGTGGTAGCTATAAGTACCTCATCAATTACTTCCGCTTCCTCGCTGAGGAGGTACGTGAGTACTTGGCAGAGATGGGTTATACTTCATTGGATGACATCATCGGTCATACCGAACTCATCGTTCGTAAGAAGGATGAAGAGGTAGTGCCTACTGAGGGCGAGAATGCCAACGAGCCTGATGTGGCTCAGAGCATCAAGGAGAAGACTGACTTGCTCGACTTCACTCGCCTGTTGCATCGTGAGGCTGGTCATGGTTCGCTCTATCATACTACCCAGCAGATTCACGATCTCGACAATGTGCTCGACCAGCAGTTGATTCGTGGTGCACAAAACGCCATCGAGAAGCAGGAAGAGGTAAACCTCGACTTCGCTATCAAGAATACCGACCGTGCCGCTGGTGTGATGCTGAGTGGTCTTATCGCCTCTAAGTATGGTGAGGCTGGATTGCCAGACAAGACTGTGAACGTGAAGTTCAAGGGTTCTGCCGGTCAGAGCTTCGGTGCTTTCTTGGTTAAGGGTGTCGACTTCAAGCTCGAAGGTGAGACCAACGACTATTTCGGCAAGGGACTCTCTGGAGGTCGCATTTCTATCCTTCCTCCTATCCGCAGCAACTTCTCTGCCGAGGACAACATCATCGCTGGTAACACGGGTCTCTATGGTGCCACAAGTGGTGAACTTTACATCAATGGTAAGGTAGGTGAGCGCTTCGGTGTGCGTAACTCGGGTGCCATCGCCGTTATCGAGGGTGCCGGCGACCACTGCTGTGAGTACATGACGGGTGGTCGTGTGGTAGTGCTCGGTGAGACTGGCCGTAACTTCGCCGCAGGTATGAGTGGTGGTGTGGCCTATGTATGGGACAAGAACCACAACTTCGACTACTTCTGTAACATGGATATGGTAGAGATCAACCTCGTGGAGGACAGCACCTATCGCAAGGAGTTGCACGAACTCATCCGTCAGCACTATCTCTACACAGGCAGTAAGCTCGCCCGCACCATGCTCGACGACTGGAATCACTACGTTGAGGACTTCATCCAGGTAGTGCCAATCGAGTACAAACGCGTGCTTCAGGAGGAGCAGGTGAAGAAACTGCAGCAGAAGATTGCCGACATGCAGAGAGACTATTAAAATATTAAAAGATTAAAATATTAAAAGATTAAAATATTGGAATGTTGGAAGATGAGTGAGAACCTGATTGCGAAACTGAGTATGGACTTTGCTTTACGTATCGTGAAACTGAGAAAATATCTGGTGGATACGAAGAACGAACATGTTCTCTCCAAACAGGTATTGAGAAGTGGAACGAGTATAGGGGCTAACATATACGAAAGTGAAATGGCTCAGTCTAAGGCTGACTTCATCTCTAAGTTACATATTTCGCTTAAAGAGGCAAACGAAACTAAATATTGGCTCGAATTGCTTTATAGGGCGGAATATATAGACAAAAGCCAGTATGAGTCTATGGACAACGATGTGAGTAAGATAACAGGTACACTCGTCAATATCATCAAGAAGACAAAGGAAAACCTTCAGTAATGGCAATATTTTCATATTTTAATATTTTCATATTTAAATATTACAAAGATGGGAAATCCAAAAGCATTTTTGACTATTCCGCGCAAGGAAGCCGGATATAGACCAATACACGATAGAATCCTCGACTTTAGCGAGGTAGAACAAACATTGAACAGCAACGACCGCCGTCAGCAGGCTAGCCGTTGTATGGACTGCGGTGTGCCTTTCTGCCACTGGGCTTGTCCGCTGGGCAACAAGGCACCGGAGTGGAACGATGCCCTCTACAAGGGCGACTGGGAGTTGGCTTATCGCTTGCTCAACTCCACCAACGACTTCCCCGAGTTTACCGGACGTATCTGTCCTGCACTCTGCGAGAAGGCTTGTGTCCTCAACTTGATGGACCATGAACCTACTACCAACCGCGAGGACGAGTGTGCCATCGTAGAACATGCCTTCTCTGAAGACTATGTTCACGTCAACATTCCTGAGCGCAATGGCAAGACTGTAGCTGTCATCGGTGCAGGTCCTGCCGGATTGGTAGCTGCCAACCAGTTAAACCATAAGGGATACAAGGTGACTGTCTTCGAGGCACGTGAGAACGCCGGAGGTTTGTTGCGTTATGGTATTCCAAACTTCAAACTCAACAAGAGTATCATCGACCGCCGTCTCAACCTCTTGGAGGAAGAGGGTATCGAGTTTAAGTACAATCAGCAGATCGATGTTACCCAGTTGCCAGAGGGCTTCGATGCTTACGTCATCTCTACGGGTACTCCAGAGGCACGCGACTTGAAGATTCCTGGACGCGACCTGAAGGGTGTTTACTTCGCTCTCGAATTGCTCTCCCAGCAGAACCGTATCCTCGCCGGCATGGAGTTTGGCAAGGATGAGTTGGTCAACTGCAAGGGCAAGGATGTCTTGGTCATCGGTGGTGGTGATACGGGTTCCGACTGTATCGGTACTGCACATCGCCAGGGCTGCAAGAGTGTTACTCAGATAGAGATTATGCCTAAGCCAGTGGAAGGTCCAGAGGATCCTAAGAATCCATGGCCTAACTGGCCTCGTACCCTTAAGACTACCTCTAGCCATGAGGAAGGTTGTACCCGTCGTTGGAACATCAACTCCTTGGAGTTCTTGGGCAAGAACGGCAAGTTGACAGGTGTAAAGGTTCAGCCTATCGACTGGAAGCCAAACCCAGAGGGCGGTCGCCCATTGATGGTAGAGGCTGGCGACCCAGAGATTATCAAGGCAGAGGCAGTATTCTTGGCGATGGGCTTCTTGAAGCCACAGCAGCCTGAGTTTGCCGAGAATGTCTTTGTTGCCGGCGATGCTGCCAGCGGAGCATCTTTGGTAGTTCGTGCGATGGCAAGCGGTCGTAAGATTGCTGCGCAGATCGACAAGTACTTGAACAAGTAATATATCGGTTTTTTATAACTATAAGTAGGGGAGACAGACCTTGTGATGAGGTTGGTCTCCCTTTTTTAGTATACAAATCATTCAAAAAAGAGCATTTTTCTGTATTTCTTGCATTCTTCATGCCCTTGCCCTTGGTATTCTCAAATAAAAAGTGTAATTTTGCACTCAATAGTATTCATCTAATAATTTATACAACTAACAACACTACAACAATGAGAAACAAACTATCAACTGTTCTCTTGGCATTGGCGACATTCATGCCCATGCAGGCGCAGAATCTAGTGAAGGGTGATTATGGCTATCTCTATTGCCACATGAGCGACAAGGGAGAATGGACGGCTTATGCCGTATCTCGCGACGGTTATCACTACCAGGACATCAATGAGGGCAAGCCTATCTTCGACCCTGCAGAGCATGCTCGCATCGAGGGCGGCACCCGCGACGCTTATATCACCCGTACCCACGATGGCAAAGGCTACCTTATGGTAACTACCGATATGTGTGTCGCTAAGAGTCATATCTGGGACAACTATGGTCTCGACTTTCTCAAGAGCGACGACCTCATCCACTGGACCAGCGTCACCTTCGATTATCGCAAGGGAATGCAGATATTCTGCGATGCAGCCACCGCCCAGTCGCCTTACAAAGACTGGAGCACCATCAATCGTGTATGGGCACCTCAGATATTTTGGGATCCAGACTATCGTTGGGAGAATGGCGACAAGGGCGGCTACATGATTTACTATTCGATGCTCAACCGCGCCGAGGAAGGTTACGACCGCATGTATTATAGCTATGCCGACAAGAGCTTTACCAAGATTACGACTCCTAAGTTGCTCTTCGACTGGGGCTATGCTACCATCGATGCTGATATCAACTATCTGAAGAGCGATGGTCTCTACCACATGCTCATCAAGAAGGAAGGCGGCAAGCCCGGTATCTACACGGCTACCAGCAAGTATCTTACCCACGGATGGGGCGAACCTGTGGAGCACGATTTCGTTAGCTTCGAGGGTAAGAAGAAGTGTGAGGGTAGCAGTGCCTTCCAGCTCATAGGTGATGACACTTGGCGTGTGGCTTACATCCAGTACAGCGACCGTCCTAAGCATTATCGCATTTGCAAGGCCGATAAAAATCTTCGCAATTTCCACGATCCTGTGGATATCGAGGGTGTTACCGGTCCTCAACACGGTAGCTTTATGCGCATCACCAAGAAGGAGTACAACAAACTCCTGAAGTGGGACAAGCAACTCAAGGCAGCCAAAAAATAAGCTATATTTCTGAAGTAACGCCACCCGATGGCGCTTTTCGTAACTAAAATAGCCCTTTTTTCTTGAAAAATAAGGAAAAAGGGCTATTTTCTGAAAAAAATGTAGTAACTTTGCCACATCACTCGTAAAGTGCAGTATAATAGATTGAAAATATGATAAAGAAAAGGTTCTCTTTGATGTTGGGTGCCCTCATGGTGGCAGCGTCTACATTTGCCCAAATGGCAGATGTTAAGGATGGTGATAAAAATATGTTCAACCATCTCGATGGGTCTATCACACTGGGTACTACTGGTGTGGGTATCGATTTGGCAATGCCTGTCGGCAAGATGGTGCAGGTGCGTACGGGCTTTACCTTCTTCCCGCATTATGAGCAGACGATGCACTTCGGGGTAGAGGTGGGCGATGACCCAGACCCAACGGTACAGGAGGAGAAATTCAACAAGCTCTCCCAGACCTTGAACGAAATGATGGGATTTGAGGTGGACAGAACCGTCGATATGCAGGGCAAGCCCACGATGAAGAACTTCAAGCTCTTGGTGGATGTCTTTCCTTTCCATAACAAGAAGTGGCACATTACCACGGGTTTCTATTGGGGACCGTCTACGGTAGCCAAGGCTGAGAACTCTGCTTATGATGCCACCACGCTGGTGAGTGTGTCCATGTATAATAAAATGTACGAGCGTGTCATCAATTCTTATGAGAATGATGAACCTTACATGACTTTGGGCGGTGCTGACCTCTATGCCGATGACGAACTGTACGAAAAGTTTAAAAACTGGGGCCGTATGGGCGTACATGTTGGCGATTATAAGAATGGAACTCCTTATCGAATGGAACCGGATGAAAACAATATGGTTTCTTGCAGAATCAAGGTAAACAATTTCCGTCCTTACCTGGGCTTCGGCTATGGCGGCAAGTTGTCTAAGCGTAGTGACCGCAACTGGATTTCCTTCGATTGTGGCGCTATGTTCTGGGGTGGTACTCCCAAGGCTATTACCCATGATGGCGTCGACCTGTCCAAGGATGTGGAGAATATCAGCGGCAAGGTGGGCGATTATGTGAAAGTCTTAAAGGGTATCAAGGTTTATCCTGTCTTGGAACTCCGATTGACGCATCGTATCTTCTAATAATAAAAAAAATAACTTGGTAAGAAAAACTCTACCAAGTTATTTTTTTTATCATCACTTTTCTTATTTTACCACCACTTTTTTACCCTTGAAGATGTAGATGCCTTGTGGCAGTCCTTCGGTAGAAGTGGCGTCTTTGCGCACCTTTACGCCTGCCAGCGTGTAGATGTCGCCAGGTGCATCTTGCTGGTAGATGATGGCATCCTTGATGCCGGCAGTGTTGTAGTCAGTCACCTTCAGTTCGGCATGGGCTGTCTCCGAAACCTTGATATAAGCGGTGTTGTGAGGAATCGCTGTATAATAGGCATCGGTGGTCTCTGTGAATACGTATACGGAAGACATATACTCTGCAGAGTTGTTGAATACCAGTTCTCCTGCGGCATTTACACCGAGCGTTCTCATGGTTTTGGCATCAAACTCTTCGTAGTTGTAATGCCCACTTACCCAGTCTGCCAAGCAGAAGTAAACGCCTGTTAGTACGTTCGCTCCCGATACCTGGTTGCTCGTGCTTGTAAGAGGCTGTATCAGGTTTTCTTTGGCACTGGCAGAACTGCATTCTATCAGTACTGGCGTGCCACTGGGAATATCACCCGTTATCTCTTTGTAGCCTATCATCCCGGCACCTGTATTGTATACGGGTAGGGTATAAGCCTTCATTCCGCTGCTCTGCAGACTAAAGGGGAATCCTGCAATATAAGTGGCATAGTACTTGCCATTGTTGGCTTTTACCAATGGCGCAATGCCCAGGTAATTGCTGGTAGAGTTGTCGAGTGGGGTAATTTTCCATTCTCTGGTGTCAGAGCCTTTTGTCTTGACAAAACTACTGTCTTCACCTTTGTAATTTTCATTTTCATCACTTAGGTAAAGTCTTGTGCCCGATGATGTTTGCCATAGGTAATAAGTGTCGGTACTTTTGGCTGTTATCTTCACATAGTAGTCTATCAGCTGGTGCATATCAATACCCTGTGCCAAGATATTGTATTCTGAGTCGTTTACTTTTTGTATGTAGAAGACCGAACCTGGGTCGTCCTCGATATCACTCCATTTCTTTCTAGTGGCCAATGCGCCAGCGTCCACATTGCTGGTGTGGCCATTGACACCACGGCTGTGGCGGTCGGAGAGTGTCATATAGCGTCCAGTATTTACGTTCTGGATGCGGTAATAGCCGTTGCCATTGAGTTGTGCATGGGCTGTTAGGCCTGAAATGCAGGCGATGGCTAGTGAAAGGATTATTTTTCTCATAGCTTTTGCGTTATGACAAAAAATAACCGATTTTCATGCGATATCTATTAGGTAGAGATAAAGATGAAAATCGGTTATCGTTATTTATAAAGCGTTATCTATATTTACTGGGTAACGATTACTTAGCAATACAGATTGTTACACGGTTCATGTCGTTCTCCTCGAATGGCTGAACACGTGAACCTTCTGACTTCTTGGTCATGCGGCTCTTGGCTACACCCTTGGCAGCAAGTGTGTTGTAAACAGTCTGAGCACGGCGTGCTGCAATCTTGTCGTTGAATGCTGCGCTACCTGTACCCTTGTCTGCATAACCTGTCAAGGTGATCTTAGCATCTGGGTTCTCCTTCATGTAGTTCACGATTTCAGCGATCTTGGTAGTCTGAGACTTTGCGATGCTGGTGTTGCCGATTGGGAAGAAGATGTCGCGACGGAAGTCCTCTGCCACTTCCTGCTTGGTCTCAGTCTTAGGAGCTGGAGCTGGAACTGGCTTCTCGATGATGCGCTCGATAATCTTCTCTACTGGCTTTGGAGCTGGGATTACCTTGGTGGTGTGTGTCTTGCCGAGGGCTACCTTTACACCTACCAGTGCGTTGAAGTACCAGTCTGGGTTACCTGCCTTCTTTGAGTTGTACTTGTCGCTGAGGGTTGTTGCCGATACCTCTGCACCAATCTTTACGCGGTCGCTAACACGGAAGTCTACGTTGGCACCTGCACGGGCAGCAAAGCGTACCTTTGTACCTGTCCAGTAGTTTTCCAATGGAGTAGCTGTAGCTGGGTAGTCCTGGAGTGTTGCACTTCCGTCAGCGAGCTTGGTGCTCAAAATCTGCTTCTGTACATCTCCTGCCTCGTCGTTGCCCCATGCAATGTTGGCACCGAGACCACCGAATACGCCAAACTCTACCACACGGTTAGGGTTGTAACCGCAGAAGAGGTTAGAGAGGTTGAATGTAGCGTCTACCATAGGGGCTACATAGTTCCACTTCCACTTATAGGTAGTGGTAGCGCCATTGGATGTTACCTTCTGACCTGCCTTGCTCTGCCAAGCATTTGCAGAGAGGCGAGCACCTACTACCTTGTTGAAGTTGTAACCTACGCCAACTTGAGCGTTAGGTGACAACAACTTACCGAAACCAATCTCACCCAAAGTGTACTGGCCACCTATCTGTGCCTGTACATACCAGTGTGGAGCGAAGACATTGACAGTCTTATCACCTTCTTGTGCGGAAGCTGTTACGCAACCCATTGCCAATAAACTTGACAGTAATATGCTATTTAATTTCATAATCTAATTCCTGTTTTATAATTCAAATTACTCTACTACCTTTACGAAGAAATCCTTGCTGACTTGCTTGCCAAAGTAGTCTACAGCTGTATATGTAATCTTGTAGGTACCAGCCTTGGTAGCTGTGAAACCAACCTTAGACTTGCTGCCGTCCATAATGCCCTTGGCATCTACACCTGTTAACTGAGCACCACCGTCTACGGTAATCATCTTCTTGTAAGCTGGAGCGAGAAGCTCGGCTGTGTAAGAAGATGCGATGAATACGGTAGAAGCCTTGCCGCCATTCAACTTCAAGTGAGCTGCACCTGCCTCAACGGTTGGCAACTGATTCCAGCTTCCTTCGCTTGTGGTATAGAAGATGGTTGGCTGGAGAAGTGAGTTAGACTTGGTGAGCAAGTTCTCAAACTTCTTGATGTAGCTGTTGATGCGAGCGATGTAGTTGCCATCGATGCTCTCTACGTAACCGCTAACCTGGTCTACGATGTCGTTTACGCTGCCAATCATGTTACCAACCTGAGAGTTAATCTGGTCGATAATACTGTTGAACGAATCCATAGGTATAGTCACCTCGTATGACTGTTTCTTGTCCTGTGGAATTGTAATAGAGAAGTTGTTCTTGTTAACAGTTATATCTGATATTTGAACTTTTGCACTTGCATCCAATTGATCCAAATCAAAGACATATTTACCGTCAACAAGTTTGCCTTCCAACTGAGTCTTACCATCTTTAGTTTTGATAGTAATATTTGGTGTAACTTCAGGCACTACGATACTTCCGTTGATTGCAATATTGTCAAGATCAGGCATACCGCTCAAAGTGATAGAGGTCCTGATGCTATCCATCTTGTTGATAGGAGTCCAGTTGAACTTGTAGTCGCTGAAGTTGATCTTAGACTGCAAGGTAGGAATAGTAGGTAAGTCTACATGGATACCATCCTTCAAGAACTCGTATGACAATGGGCTGATAGCAGTAGCTGCCAAAGACAACTTAGATGTTACCTTCTTGTTCTCGATTGTATTGCCATCCAAATCACGCTGAATCCATGAAGCCTCAAGACCGTATGCTGTCAAGCGGTTGTTGAATGTGCTGTTGAGGGTAGATACGATGTTGCCCAACTGCAAGTTGGCAGTCTTAGGATGCTTCAACTTGTCAAGCAGGTTCTGACCTACAGACTTCAAGTTCTGAGCGTCTACCTTTGTCCAAGTCTTCACATCATTGATGTTGTCCTTGTTCAACTTCACCTTCACAGCATAGAAACCATTCTTGCTTGTGGTAGCAGCACGGCTTACACCAAACTTCAATACCTTGTCAGTATTAGCCCACTCAAGAGTGAATGGAGCCTTGTCGTCTGCTTTGTTGCTACCGATAATGTTACCCTGGCTGTCTACCAATCTCAAGTCGATACTCGTTGGGTTCACATTGGCAGGGTTTACAGATACATAGATGATACCTGCGTTATCGTCAGCGTCGCTGATCAAAGTGCCGGTAAGATTACCGAAGGCAGTCCTAGCGCCACCCTCTACATGACCATAGTATGCACCGATAAAGCCCAGCTGAACGCCGAAAGGAGTGTTCTCATAGCCAGTAACAGGGCTTTCAGAAGCCTGTACTATGATGCCGGATACCTGATTCTGAAGAAGGTCATTGATACTGTTGCTGATATTCTTCAAAGAATCTGACATACCCTGCAGACGCTCGTTGATACCTGTTTCGTTATACCATTCCTTTACCTGGTCCAATGTTACCTTATCAGCGATGTCGTCGCTAGTCAAGTAATGCTTGTCCAGTACCCACTGCTTAGCATTGGCAATCTCGCTGTCCAGACGACGGCTTAAGGTATCTGTGCGATTAGAAAGATTGAGGGTATCGGTATCTACCAAATAGTTCTTTAATTTCTCTTGCTCAACCCATGTGTTGATGTCCTCAACTTTCTTAGACAAACCGCTCTGACCGTCAGCACCCTTGATGATTTCCTCCAGGTCCTCAAGTGTCTTTTTCATACCAGCATCGCCACTCTCGCCGTACAAATCCTTGATGATGTCTTTGTAGGCAGCGGTCTGCTTGATGGCTGCATTCAAGTCAACAGCATCGCCCAAGATTTCCTCTTTAGCGTAGCCCTTGATCTGGTCGATGATAGTCTGATTGGTTTTAATCTGCTCCTCGATAGCTCTGATGAGAGCATCGTTAGCTGAGCCATCTTCCTTGATGTACTTCTTTACCTGAGTCAGGTAATTGTTGATGGAAACGAGATCTTGCTTTTGCTTTTCTACAGCGTCAGCAAAAGAAATGCTAGTGTTGTAAGCACTGTCACTCTCGTGATCCGTACAAGATACGAATGTACTTGCTCCGCCCATCAGGAGGGCAGAGAAGAGTAAAATACTAGTAAATTGTCTTTTCATCCTATTTATTATTTAAAAATTATGTTGTGTACCACTATTTTTATTTAGAATGATGGGATTGGCTCAGTCCTAGATGTCATTATGTAAATGATAGTAATTCATAAGCTCAATACTCCCAATTGTTGATGTTTGACGTATGTCTACTTCTAATCGGCGGCTAAATTACGACTTTTCTCCGAAATTTATCCCTACCTATTCGTTTATTTATGCACTATTAACATAAACTTAACTAATATTAACTAATAACGCCTAAAATATTCCTCCATTTGGGGTGTACGACAACAGAGACAACTGGAGACAACATAAAAGCTCTGCCAACTCTCGGGGATGGGTGTATTGGCATTACAGACAACCACTTCTCATAGTTCTTGTCTGTCATAATCAGTCTACTATTTTATATTGTTGTTTGGGATGGTTAGGACTTTCCGGATGTAGCATCTGAATTTTCTTGGCAGCCAATAATACAGGCATAATCTGATTGCGTAAATACTTGGTCGTACGATTTACCTTATTTGCCAATTCTTCCAATGAAACCCAAACAGTACTATTTTCTAAAATAAGTTCCTGCAATTCCTCGCGCGACATCTTTTTCTTGATGGAGGTTGCCACTTTTGCGTCATTGAGGTTGCCATATTTGGTGTCAGAGGTTGCCATGTTTGAGTCAGAGGTTGCCATGTTTGAGTCAGAGGTTGCCACATTTAGCGGTTCTACCCTAAACACATTCAGATTGTCTGCAGGAAGCATGTATCTCATGCCTTTGCCATAGCCTTCCGAGACAAGTAGCCCATTTTGAGTCATCAACTTCAGCAAACTGGAAATTTCAGATTTATGAAGGTTTGAGGAATACCTGAGACGTATGTTTGTGACATATCCCTCATCGCTTGCCAATGCAAGAACAGATAGGACATTGTGATCAAAGCTGTTGGCTGTAATACCAAATTTCTCTGTCAGTTTTGCTTTTGCTTCCTCTGATAGAAATGACACCATAGGCATAGTCAGCACCACCTTGTCGGGCTCTTGCTGCTCCTCTATGTTTGGAGAACGCCAGTTGGCTTCTCGCCAACCTTTCATTATTTTGTCCGTGCCGCTGCCCGCCTTTTCTGCCACACCAATCATCGAGAACATCTTTTGGAGCGACTTGTTTCGGCAGACGCTCTCGCCTCCCGTATAGTATTGGTCACGTGAGACGAGTAGGGTTCCTGGGTTGGAGAACACGAACCGATGTTGTTCCTGCTTCACCAGCAATGATGCGTTAATGCTATAGTCGGCATGAATACAAAGGTTTGTCAAGGCCTCTCTTACAGCTACATGTGCTGGAGTTTCCTCCTTGCGTATATTTCCTTCCAACTTGAATGGTCGGGGAAGTGGTGCCTGCAGACGGGGCAGTATTCTTTGATAGAAATTAAAGAGGTTGGCTTCCCAAGTTCCGTCAGCGCACAGGCGATATGTCCATCTTACATTTTCGTCTTCTGTCAAATGCTCCTGATAGTCGGGGAAAAAATAGGGCGCACATTCCACTTCCGTTATAGATTCCGATTTGCCGAACATAAGAAGGCCGGCTACAGTAAAACCTTCTTCTCCTGATTGACGGTCTTTGCGGTAACCGCCAAGTTTGCGAAGCAGTTCTATGTCATCAAGGGCCAGCCATGGATGGTCGGGAGACGACAGGCTAAAGAGTTGCCGATAACGTTTCAGCGCCTCTTGGTCTATGTCATCAAGTGTGTAGCCATTCAGTATTCTGCTATCTGCCGGGCGCGAGTCGTCTGCATCGGCAAACATACGCTGCACTTCCTTCTCGGAGCACTTGTAGTCACCTTCATAATTACGCTTGAAAGTCCCCTTGTATGGGTCGCTGGTTCTATATACTGGTCGTTGCTCTCTGGAGGCTCTCGGCACAAAGAACAGCATAAAGGCATAACCCTTGTAGTTTCCCAACATGACATCCTCTTTTTGCATCAAGTTGATACTGACGGTTTGGCGGTTGTTCGCGTTGTTCCAGAAGTCCTTACGGTATTTCTCCACTTGTTCTTCCGTGAGATTGTCGATATGGAATTTTCCCTTCTTCTCCTGTACTCCGAGCACGATGGTGCCGCCTTCGCTGTTGGCAAAGGCAGAATAGGTGTCCCAGAAACTACCGGGGAAACCTCCTGCTGCACTCTTAAACTCCAAGTCGTCACACTCCTTCCTTGCGAGTAGTGAGTCCAGATATTCGTTGAAATCGTTGATGTCTCTTATCTCTATCATATTCTTCCAGGATTAATCTCAATGAGTAACGCTACGCCAGCGGTAAAAGTTATATTGTATCCATCTTCTTCTCCTTTTTAAAACGTTCAAAATGGTTTTGAATGTCCAAAGTTACATTTTTTCCCTCACACCGCCAAACTTATTGTGGTATTTTAACGCAAAAGAGGCGAACGGGAATGACTGAATCCAACCAACTTATGTTCACAGATGCAAAAATCCGAAAGTTCTGCGAAATATGGATGATTGGCCTTTTTTCGAACGACAATGCGCATTATTTTGCGGAAATCATGCTTGAGTCCACTTGAAAAAAACTTGATAAGACAAATCCCGTTGTCTCTTGTTGCCTCTGTTGTCGTAACTCCATCTAATCATTGTCGTACCCCACCAACGGTTATGCACACCTCCCTCTTATTTCTTACCTTCGGGGGCATCATCCTCCCAGGCTTCTTGCTTCACTTCAAGCAGTGTCCGTTCGTAAACCTCTTGCAACTGGTAACTTGCTACACCTAACGGAGTAGTGATGCCACGCAGA
This sequence comes from bacterium, assembly GCA_963657075.1. GTDB lineage: Bacteria > Bacteroidota > Bacteroidia > Bacteroidales > Bacteroidaceae > Prevotella. The sequence goes on from CAVKLF010000037.1 coordinate 19,913, forward strand.
GACCACTCTACAACGGACGAGTCTTTGTCCTTGCAAAGGAGAATGCCGATGCTGGGGTTGTCTCCCTCGCCTCTAAGCAACTCGTCAGCTGCCGAAACGTAGAAGTTCAGCTTTCCGATGAACTCAGGCATGAAGTCCACGATTTTCAATTCATATGTTGCGTAGTCAATTATGTTGGCATCATGTCAGAAAAGCTTATTC
>CAVKLF010000038.1:0-19653 GCA_963657075.1 bacterium
ACCTGCTCGATACCATTCCTTACGAGGTAATGACTACGATTAGCAGTCGTGTAAAACGAGTTTACTTTCAAGACTAGAGAGTGAAGAGTGAAGAACGAAGAGTGAAGAGTGAAGAGTGAAGAATTCAATAGCTTTTGTGGCTTTACACTTATCCAAAATATAAGAAATCCCATCCGATTCTGTCGGGTGGGATTCTTTTTTAAGTAATATTTAGCTTTTAAACGTATGATTTTAAAGAAAAAAGTGTATCTTTGCATCCAAATAAGCTAAAAACGAGCTAACAGCAAATCAAAGGTACACTCAGTATCGTGTATTAACAACTAATTATCAATCAAAAAAATGGAACAAGTATTTAGCTATATCATCAGCCTTGGTGCCAGTGTGATGATGCCTATCATTTTCACTGTCATAGGCTTGTGTATAGGTATGAAATTCGGTAAGGCATTGAAATCAGGACTCTTCGTAGGTGTGGGTTTCGTAGGACTTGGTGTGGTTACGGCTTTACTCACCACTAATTTCAATGACCCTTTGAAGGCAATATCTGACCTTTACCACTTGCAACTGAATGTATTCGACATGGGGTGGCCTGCCGCTGCAGCTGTGGCTTACAATACTGCCGTAGGTGCCCTGATCATACCTATTTGTCTCGGAGTCAACTTTTTGATGTTGATTACCAAGACTACCCGTACTGTGAATATCGACCTTTGGAATTACTGGCACTTCGCCTTTATCGGTGCTGTGGCTTATTTTGTGATGGGCGAGAGCTTGCTTTGGGGCTATTTTGCAGCCATCGTTTGCTATATTTGCACATTGGTATGCGCAGACTTGACGGCAGAGAAGTTCCAGAAGTATTACGACCTCGATGGAATCTCTATCCCACAGCCATTCTGCCAGAGCTTCATGCCATTCGCCATTGGCTTCAACAAACTTCTCGATATGATCCCTGGTTTCTCCAAACTCGACATCGATGCTGAGGGATTGAAGAAAAAGTTTGGTGTGCTCGGCGAACCATTGGTACTCGGTGTTATCGTAGGTGCCTTGATAGGTTGGGCAGCACAGCTCGACATCAAGAAGATTCTCTTCCTCGGTGTTACCATGGGAGCTGTGATGGAGTTGATTCCTCGTATCACCTCCCTATTCATTGACGGTTTGAAGCCCATCTCTGAGAAGACACAGGAATTGGTGAAGACAAAGTTTAATGGCAAGAAAGTACACATTGGCATGAGTCCGGCCTTGGTTATCGGCCATCCTACCACCTTGGTTGTATCCGTCATTTTGATTCCAGTCATCCTGGCCATCGCCGTCTTCTTGCCAGGCAACCAATTCTTGCCACTCGCCTCTTTGGCAGGCATGTTCTACCTCTTCCCTATGATTCTTCCTTTTACCAAGGGTAATGTGGTGAAAACGTTGATTATTGGTTTGGTTGCTCTCATCATTGGCCTCTATTTTGTTACCGACATGGCTCCAGACTTCACGATGGCAGCCAATCAGGTATACGCAGCCACTGGCGATAATGCCGCTCATATCCCAGAAGGTTTCTCTGGTGGTGCGCTCGACTTTGCCTCTTCCCTCTTCGGCTGGCTCATCTATCGTGGCGTTAAATTGTCTTACGTAGGAATGGGCATCCTCACGATTATCACTGTAGCCTTGATGGTGGTCAACCGCCAGCGCATCGTGAAAGAGGAAAAGGAAGCAGCTAAGGCTTAAAAAGCAACTTAGTTTGAGTAGCTAAGTATCATAGATAATAATAAAAATAACATCATAATGAAGAAACTAACATTAATATTAGCAGCAATGGTTTTAACAGCAGGTCAGGCTATGGCTCAGTGCCATCAGTCAGGTTATGAGGTGAAGGCTGAGAATGCCTATACCAACTACAATGTACGTTATGCTAGCAATCCTAACGATGCCAAGCATTACACCACAGACCGTCTTCGTGGCGAGTATGCCATCGAAAAGGTTTTCGCACCAGGCGAGGTAAACTGGACTTACACCATGTTCGACCGTTTCCTTATCGGTGGTGCCGAGCCTACAACAGCTCCATTGAAGTTGACTTCCATCGCCCCTCTCTACACAGACAAGCCTAACGACCAGAAGAACTTGCTCGACAACCGCGAGCTGGGCATCATCAATATCGGTGGCGACGGTACTGTTACCGTAGACGGCAAGAAGTATGACTTGGCTTTCCAAGAGGCTCTCTATGTAGGTCAGGGTGCCAAGGAAATTACCGTATCCAGCAAGGATGCCAGCAAACCAGCTAAGTTCTATATGAACAGCGCTACTGCTCACAAGAGCTATCCTACCAAGAAGGTTACCCTGAAGGATGCCAACAACATCAAGGCTGGTAGCCTGAAGGAGAGCAACGACCGCGTGATCCACCAGTTGATTATCGACGGTGTAGCTGGTGTTCACACCTGCCAGTTGCAGATGGGCGTTACCGAGTTGAAGGAGGGTTCTGTTTGGAATACCATGCCAGCCCACACCCACCTTCGCCGTATGGAGACCTATCTCTACTACAACGTACCCGAGGGTCAGAAGATTCTCCACGTGATGGGCGAGCCACAGGAGACACGTCCTATTTGGTTGAACAATGAGCAGGCAGTCATCGCTCCTGAGTGGTCTATCCACTGCGCTGCAGGTACCAGCAACTACACCTTCATCTGGGGTATGGCTGGTGAGAACCTCATCTACAGCGATATGCAGGTAATCAAGATTCCAGACCTGGAATAAGTTACGATACGATAAAGTAAACCTGGCTTGATGACACAAGCCAGGCTTTACCGTCTAATAAGAGACAAGATTACCTTTTGGAGGAAATGCTCTACAAAAAGAAATACAAACACTTAAAAACAAAATAACAAATGAGTCCTATTAAAACAGCAAAAATGTCCAACTTCCGTTGGGTTATCTGTGCGTTGCTCTTCTTGGCAACCACAGTGAATTACATGGACCGACAGGTATTGTCGCTCACATGGAAAGACTTCATCGCTCCAGAGTTTCACTGGACAGACGATGACTATGGTACGATTACAGGTTTGTTCTCTATCTTCTATGCCATTGCCAACCTCTTTGCCGGTAAGTTCGTAGACTGGATGGGAACCAAGAAAGGTTATCTCATCGCCATCTTCGTATGGTCTACCGGTGCAGTGATGCACGCTGGTTGTGGATGGGTAGCCATGCAGATTGAGGGCTACGACTCTATCGAGGCGCTCCGCTTGGTACAGCATGGCAGCGAGGCTGCAGTAGCTATCGCCACTGTCAGCGTATGGCTGTTCCTCTCATGCCGCTTGATTTTGGCTGCCGGCGAGGCAGGTAACTTCCCTGCTGCCATCAAGGTAACGGCAGAGTACTTCCCTAAGAAAGACCGTGCTTTCGCCACCTCTATCTTCAATAGCGGTGCTTCTATCGGTGCCTTGGCAGCTCCTGCTACTATCCCATTGTTGGCTCGTGCCATGGGTTGGGAGATGGCATTTATCATCATCGGTGTGCTCGGTTACGTATGGATGGGTCTCTGGATCTGGTTGTATGACAAACCTAACAAGAATAAGTTCGTCAACCAGGCTGAGTTGAACTATATCGACCAAGACGAAGACATCGCTGAGGTACAGGAGAAGCAGGAACCTAAGGAGGATGAGAAGACTATCGGCTTCTTGAAGTGCTTCTGCTATCGCCAGACATGGTCGTTCGTAGTAGGTAAGTTTATGACCGATGGTGTATGGTGGTTCTTCCTTTTCTGGGCTCCAGCATACTTCTCAGACCAGTATGGTTACACATCCGACTCTCCTATGGCTATCGCCCTCATCTTTACGCTCTATGCCATTGTTACCATATTGAGTATCGGTGGTGGTTACTTGCCAACATATTTCGTAGACAAGAAGGGTATGAATCCATACATCGGCCGTATGCGTGCCATGTTGATATTCGCTTGTTTCCCACTGCTCGGTTTGATTGCCCAGCCTATGGGTGCTTACAGTGCATGGTGGCCAGCCATTATCATCGGTCTCTTGGGCGCAGGTCATCAGGCATGGTCTGCCAACCTTTATACCACAGTGAGCGATATGTTCCCTAAGTCTACCGTAGCTACCATTACCGGTATCGGTGCAATGGCAGGTGGTGTAGGTTCCTTCCTCATCAATAAGGGTTCTGGTATGCTCTTCACATACGCAGAGGGCCAGGGCGCAGCCTTCAGTTTCATGGGCTTCGACGGCAAGCCAGCCGGCTACATGGTTATCTTCTGCATCTGCGCAGTGGCTTACCTCGTAGGTTGGTGCATCATGAAGGCTTTGGTACCTAAGTACAAGCCTATCGTAGTGGAGTAAGTTTTTATCCCCATCATATATGAAGGCGCACTAGCTAAGGATGCTTAGCTAGTGCGCCTTTTATCGTTTTCTTCCCTTGTCTTCCACAAAGCCCCACGACCTATCATTTTATGATAATTATTTTATGATAGATTTGCACGTATGGAAAAATCTTAGTAAATTTGCAGCCAAAAAGAAATATATATGGTAAATAACCCTTTTGTGACTAACGGCTATGTGGGGCCAGAATATTTCTGCGACAGAATACAGGAAACTGATTTTTTGGTTCGCATGCTGACAAACGAAAACAACTAGGAAACATGTCCCGACGTATCTGACGCAACGTCCTCGACACTTCTGCCACAACGTCCCCGACACTTCTGATGCAACATCACGACATTGTGCTTGTTGCGTCGCCACGACTTTTTTGCCCCAGAATGGGCAAAATACGGGAAATGTGGGAAAAAGACCGCACACCGCACAAAAACGCCGTAACTCACTGAATATATGCACATTACAGCAGTGCGGTGTTGCTCTCACACCGCACAACACCGCACTAAGACCGCACATCTCATTTCCCCTATTTCGAAAAAATGAAAACCGTGCGGTGTTGTGCGGTGTAGTGCGGTGGCAAGGCTACACCGCACAAGACCAAACACTCTGAATACCAACACGTTACAGCACATTTTGTGCGGTGTGCGGTCAAAACAAGCAAAAGCTCTTGGCTTATCGTAAAAGACGAAAGGATGTAGAGCGATTTATCTGCCTAAGTTAGCTCGCATATCTCTGTTGGTTAGCTTGCGTATCTCTGTTGGTTAGCTTGCCTATCACTATTGGATAGTCTGCCTGTCCTAGTCAGACAGTAAGAAGACTTATTCTCCTAGGATATTTTTTTATAAATGTGGTTACTTGAGAAAACCTTGCTGCTGGAGCGCCTCCATGAACCCCACGCTCATCGCCTCGCAATCTTTCTGCGTATAACGGATATCGGTGAACACTTGGGCAAGGGTCTCTACATGATTGATGCGAACAAACTCCTTGTTCTCCTCCAGCGATTCTTTCTCGGCATAGAAGTCATCGATTCTTTCTGGGGTATAAGGACTGAAGGTCTCATTGTGTACGATACTGCGCAATGGCAAACGGTCGCTCAGGGCTGGTTGCTCATCCGGCCATCCTATCGTCAGGGTGGCTACAGGCATGACGAGCCTAGGGAGATGCAAAGTCTCGATGATGAGCTTCGGATTATAAACCGTGGTACCCAGGAAACAAGTGCCAAGTCCTGCCTCTTCTGCCAAATTAGTAAAAGTTTGGGTAAAGAGAAGGGCATCGGTGGCGGCGTTCATAAAGGAGAGGATGTTGTCGTAGCCGGGATGAGCCTTGCGTTGCTCTGCCCAGATGGTGGTACGGCTGTAGTCGGCACAGATGGTGAGCACCACAGGGGCGCCTGTTACCATAGGCTGACAGAAATGGGCCGGGGCAAGTGCCTTCTTGCCTTCCTCGCTACGGGTTACCACTACGCTGTATAGCTGAAGATTGCCCATCGTAGGAGTGCGCTCGGCTTCCTCCAAGAGGCGGTTCAGCAACTCATCCGACACTTCGCGGTCGGAATATTTACGAATGGATGTTCTGTTTTTGATTGAGTTCATATTTCTATTTTTCTTATTACACCTTAATTATATAAAGGAGGGAGCCATCGGAATCTATCCGACAGGTGTCCTTGATAGCGCAAAGTTACGCAAAGTTTTCCGAAAAGTACAACTTACTTTAACTTTTTTGTGAAATATCTGCCGAAACGTTTCATATTTTAGAAATAAAAGTTTAATTTTGCACCTAAATATGAAACGTTTGATATGAAATATACTGAAAATATGACTTTCGAGGAGGCCAGCAAGGCCTTGCTTGATGACTTGAAAACTAATTTGGCCGAATTGCATCATCGTTACAATGCAGACGAACAGGCAGACTGGAAGAGCTTGTACGAGCACTTGGCTGATTTGGTTTCTGCAGAGACCGACCTCCCATTCTTGTCGCACGAGGTAGTGGAAGTACGCCCTCGCGAACTGGAATGCGACGTGGTAAGATACCAGAACAACAAGGAGAAATGGGTGGCATTGGTAGGACTGCTGAATGGCCATCCCTACGAGATATTCACAGGACTTCAGGATGAGGACGAAGGCATCATGGTGCCCAAGTCGGTTTCCAAGGGCAAGATTATCAAGACCGTACTGGACGACGGACAGAAGAGATACGACTTCCAGTTTGTCAACAAGCGCGGCTACAAAATTACCGTAGAGGGACTGAGCGAGAAGTTCAATCCCGAATACTGGAACTATGCCAAGTTGATATCAGGAGTGCTACGCTACCAGATGCCTATCAAGCACGTCATCAAGCTCGTCAACCAGTTGCAGCTCACCTCCGACAACATCAACACCTGGAAGAAAGGTGTGGAGAAGGCACTGAAGAAATACGTAGGCGAAGGCTTGCCAAGCGATAAGGCAGACGAAGCGACACAAGATAAGGAGAACTAAGCGATGATAACGACAGCTGGCAGTAGCATCTATCTCAAAAATGTTCGCCTCCATGCCTATCATGGCGTGTTGCCGCAAGAACGCACCGTGGGCAACGACTATGTCGTAAATCTGAATGTGGAATACGATTTTTCACATGCCATGCAGACCGACGACCTAGCCCATACCGTCAACTATGCCGAATTATACCAACTCATCAAGGAGGAGATGGCGATACCCAGCAGCCTCATCGAGCATGTGGCAGGCAGAATAGGCCATCGCATCTTTTCCACCTATCCTGCGATACACAAGCTGACAATCGACATCACCAAAGAGAATCCCCCCTTCGGAGCCGACTGCGATGGCGCAGGAGTACAAGTACACTTAATAAATAATAAAACTTTAGACTAAACTTAGGTTTTCTGATACAAAATCATTAATTTTGCAAAATCGTCAGAAAGTATGTACAAGAAAGTAACATGGATACTCACCGTCTTGTGTATGTTGGCAATGACATCGCTCGCTGCCAACGATCGCTTTACGCTAGTAATAGATGCAGGCCATGGTGGGCATGACGCTGGTGCCCTTGGTGCCATTTCCAAGGAGAAGAACATCAATCTGGCTGTAGCCCTGCAGTTTGGCAAGTATGTGGAGCGCAACATGCCCGATGTCAAAGTGGTGTACACCCGTAAGACAGATGTCTTCATTCCCCTTCACGAACGTGCCAACATCGCCAACCGTGCCAATGCCGACCTCTTCATCTCCGTACATACCAATGCCTTGCCATCCGGCAAGATAGCCAGAGGCTTCGAGACCTACACGCTCGGTATGCACCGTGCCAAAGACAATCTCGATGTGGCTATGCGAGAGAACTCCGTCATCTCGATGGAGAAAAACTATCAGCAGACCTACCAAGGGTTCGACCCCAAATCGTCGGAGAGCTATATCATCTTCGAGTTTATACAGGGCAAAAACATGGAGCGCAGTGTAGAACTGGCCCGCATGATACAACGCAAGGTGTGCGACAATGCCAACCGCCCCGACAAGGGAGTACACCAGGCAGGTTTTCTGGTACTGAGAGAGACCTCGATGCCCAGTTGCCTGATAGAGCTAGGCTTCATCACGACGGCAGACGAGGAAAACTTGCTCAACAACGCCACTCGCATCGACGACATCGCCCGGGAGATGTACAACGGATTTGCCCAGTACCGCAACAAGTACGACAAGACGGTATCGGTACCATTCAAGCCATCCGACACAGAGGCGGTGGATATTCCGAAGATAGTGCCTCCTACCTATCAGCAGGCAGCCAGTCGCCAGAACACAGTTTCTACCCGCCAACCAGCCGCACGCCAAACGGACAAACAGACCGGAGCAAGCGATACGACGAAACGAACGGAAGTAACAGCGAAAACGGTGCAGAAGAAATCGCAAGTACCCCGCCAAGCCTCAGTGCCCAAGGATGCCCCCGTCTTCAAGCTCCAGATATTCGTGAGCAGCAGAACACTGCGCAAGGGGGACGCCCACTTCAAGGGAGAGACCGACTACGACTCTTTCCAAGAGGGCAACATGGTAAAGTACACGATGGGCAACTCCACCAACTACAACGAGATATACCGTCTGCGCAAGAGCCTCGCAGAGAAATTTCCCGAGGCATTCATCATCGCCTTCAAGAATGGGCAGAAGTATGATGTAAACCAGGCGATACGAGAGTTCAAGCAAAACAAAAACAAGTAATTGCTATTTGCAGCATAACCAAAAATAGATAACGATGAAAATAACAAAGGAAATCAAGATAGCCCTCGTAGCTATCGTGGGCATATTGATTATGTATTTCGGAATCAACTTTCTGAAAGGCATCAATCTGTTTTCCACCAACAATTACTATTACATGACGTTCAAGGACATTCAGGGACTGGGTGCCTCTACGCCAATATACGCCGATGGATACAAGGTGGGTACGGTGGATGCCGTAGACTTCGACTACGCCCAGACGGGGCCTATCAAGGTAAAGGCAGACATCACGAAGGAGCTGCGCATACCCAAGGGAAGCCAGGCAGAGATAGTAAAAGACTTGATGGGCAACCTACAGGTAAACTTGCTGCTGGCAAACAATCCTCGTGAGCGGATAGAGCCAGGAGGCATCATCGAAGGAGCCGTAAACGAAGGAGCCTTGGGAAAGGCCGCCGATATGATACCCGAGATACAGAAGATGTTGCCTAAGCTGGATTCCATCTTGGCAAGTGTCAATGCGCTGCTTGCCGACCCAGCACTGGCTGCTACCCTGCACAACGCACAGACCATCACCCAAAACCTGACCGTATCCACACGTGAACTGAATACGCTGATGGCGGGTCTCAACAAGCAAGTACCCGGCTTAGTCAACAAGGCAAATGGCGTACTCGACAACACCCATAAGCTGACTTCCAATTTGGCTAGCCTCGATGTGGAAGGCACACTCAACAAGGTAAACGCCACCCTGGAGAATGCACAACAGTTTACAGATAAGCTGAACAGCAACAAGGGCAGCCTCGGATTGCTGATGAACGATACCAAACTCTACGACAATATGACTTCTACGATGTCGCATGCAGACTCACTGATGATCGACCTGAAGTCGCATCCTAAGCGCTATGTCCACTTCTCTGTATTCGGCAAGAAAGACAAGTAATACGAGGAACTGTCGTAAAGCAAGCACAAGAGACTAATTAAAAATAGTCTAAATAACAAAGTCTATGTTTCACGCCCCGAAACTGCTGTCAAAGTATTTGTTTGCTAGCAGTTTCGGGGTTGTTACAAGAATGTTTCACTAAGAATATACGCCGCATCGTGGATAACTCTGTATATCTTTAGTTATCAGAGCATTAAATCATATATATTAAAATAAATTAAATCCTTAGATTTGCTATTCTCCTTTATTTTTTATAATTTTGCACTTGAATTTGCATTTTAGAATGCAGAGAGAAACCAGAATCTAAGTATATAATATAAAAAATATATAGATGTTAGCAAGTCCGAAAGCACTTTGGGATAATTGTCTCTTACTCATCAAAGACAATGTTTCAGAGCAGCAATATAACACATGGTTCAAACCTATCGTCTTTGAATCATACAAGCCATCAACAAAGACCTTGTTGGTGCAGGTTCCAAGTTCGTTCGTATACGAATACTTGGAACAAAACTTCGTAGACTTGCTGAGCAAGGTTCTCCACCGCAACTTTGGCGATGGCATCCGTCTCACCTATCGTGTGGTAACCGACCAAGAGCATAAGTTGACCCAGGACATAGAGGCCGACCCTGCCGACGTAGAGGCAGCCAGGCAAGCCCATGCCCGTGCCAATCAGGCTGCGGCACAGCCACAGGCTCCAGAGCAAGAAGACATCGACACGCAGCTAGACCCCAAACTCACCTTCAACAACTATATGGAGGGAGAAAGCAACAAGTTGCCACGCAGCGTAGGATTGTCTATCGCCGAGCATCCCAACACTACCCAGTTTAACCCGATGTTTATCTATGGTCCTTCGGGTAGTGGAAAGACGCACCTCATCAATGCCATCGGACTGAAAGCCAAACAGATATACCCTCAGAAGCGTGTGCTCTACGTCAGTGCCCGCCTCTTCCAAAACCAGTATACCGATGCCGTGCTGCACAATGCCAGCAACGACTTTATCAACTTCTATCAGTCTATCGACATTCTGATAGTGGATGATATCCAAGACTGGGCTGGCAAGGCGAAGACACTCAATACTTTCTTCCATATCTTCAACCACCTCTTCCGCAACGGCAAGCGCATCATCTTGGCGAGCGACCGCCCGCCGGTAGACCTGAAGGATATGCCCGACCGCCTGCTGACCCGTTTCTCCTGTGGATTGGTATGCGAACTGGAGAAACCCAATACGCAACTCTGCGTAGACATCTTGAGCAACAAGATACGCCGCGACGGACTGAAGATACCGAATGATGTGGTAGCATTCATCGCACAGACCTGCAATGGTAGCGTAAGAGACCTGCAAGGAGCCATCAATGGTTTGCTAGCCTATAGCATCGTATACAATAGCCATATCGACATTCGCCTGGCTGAGCGCGTCATCAAGCGTGCCGTCAAGGTAGACGACAAACCGCTCACCATCGACGACATCGTAGAGACGGTATGCAACCATTACAATGTAACGGTAACGGCGGTAAACAGCAAGAGCCGCAAGCGCGACTACGTAGTGGCTCGACAAGTAACGATGTACCTGGCACAGAAGTTTACCAAAATGCCCGCCTCCAGGATTGGCAAACTCGTTGGTAATCGCGACCATAGCACAGTTATCCACAGTTGTTCAAAAGTAGAGGAACGCCTGAAGATAGACGCAGAGTTCAGCGATGAAATTATGAGTATAGAGAATGCTTTTAAGTTGAAAAAATAAAAAAAGGAAGTCAGCGCAAGCTCTTATGCTTGCCGACTTCCTTTTCTGTTTTATAGTTGATATTTTTGAGAGAGTTATCGTACCGTCTTCATCATCTTCTTCCACTTGAAATATCCAGCGATGGCGATGAAGACATAGAGTGCGTAAAGCCCCGCCTTAAAGGGAATGCCCTTTCCGATATAGAGGTAGAAGCATACGGCATCCACCACAATCCAGAAAAACCACTGCTCGATATACTTGCGCGCCAATGCCCACAAGCCTACGAAGCTCAACGCATTGGTAAACCCATCGAGCACGGGCACGGTAGAATTGGTAAAGGTTACCAATACATAATAGGTAAGTGCCCATGCTGCGAAGAAGAACACGCAGGTTGGCAAGTAGAGCGACTTCTTCATGTGGGTAATCGGAAGTTCCTCTTCTGCCTGCTGGTTTCTTTTCTTGCCAAACTTCCATACAGCATAACCATAGATGGCAGCCACGGTATAATATACCGCCATGCCCGCATCGCCATAAAGTCCATGACTCCAGTAGAGCCAGATGTCGAGGGCGGGCATGATGATGCCCACTATCCATAGATAGATACTGGCACGGTACTCCAGCAGGATGTAAATCAAGCCGAGTACCGTGGTAATGATATCCAAGCCATGTGATGTAATGAATTCCATCATGATGTCTTAGTCTTTTCTATGTTTAGAAGTTGATAGAGAGGTGAGCCATCCAGTTGAATGGTGCCGAAGGTGCGAAACCGGCAGCATCCTTGTCGCGGTTGCCCCATGTATTTACAGCGGTAAGGGTGCCATTCACGAGTCGGTACTGAGGAGCAGCCCATCCATTGTTGTCATACTTCTCATCGAAGAGATTGTAGAAGGTTACTCCGATGGTAGCATCCTTCAATCCGATTTTCTTCAGTGAGAAACCATAGCTCAGGTCGATGTTGGTGACGAAGTGGCTCTTCAACTGCAAGGTCTCGTAGGTGGTATTGCCTACTGGCTCATAGTCATCGTTCCACTTATCATTGCACATCATCTCCTTAAAACCTGTGTTGGTCAGGTTCTGGTCGCTTACATACTGGCTCTGGATGCTGGCCTTGAAGCCTGCATACTTGAAGGTCAGGATGTTGTTGAAGATAAAGTCGGGAGAGAAACTGAGCGGACTCTCGCCGGCTATCGTGTAGTCGCTTCCATCTTCTAGCTGGATGGTCAGGTCCTTGACACGGTTTTTAGACCAGGTGGCATTGGCATCCCACTGGAACCAGTCTATGGGTCGCCATGAAGCCTCCAGCTCTGCACCGATACGGTAGCTCTTGTCGAGGTTGCGAGTGATAGCTTCGCCGATATTGTCGATTTCGCCTGTCAGCACAAACTGATCCTTATAGTTCATGTAGTAGAAGTTGACTCCTGCAGAGAATTGGCTACTCTGGTACTTGTACCCAGCCTCCAGGTCATTGAGGCGCTCTGCCTTAGGCATGCTGATGCTGCCGTCCCTACCCAGCGACTCAGACGTCTTGGCATCGGCATAGTAATTCTCGAAATTGTTACGTACCGGCTCCTTGTGAGAGATGGCGTAAGATGCATACACCTTGTGGTTAGGGGTGATGTCGTAAGTAAGACCCACCTTAGGGTTGAAGAAGTCATACTTCTGGTCGATCACGTAAGCTCCGGTAAAGGCATTGCCCAGATAGCTGTCGCGTGGATCTTGCATCTTATAGTCTACGTGGCGATACTGTAAGTCTACGTATCCATTCAGGCCCTCTACCAGCTGATAGGTAGCCTTGCCATAGATATTGAAGTCTGTTTTCTTCGCATTGTTGCGATAGTACTCGAAGTTAGGCGTCACATCCTTATCGCCCAAGCCTCTTACCCAGAGTACATTGCCGAAGTGGTCGCCGTCATACTTGTTCCATCCGCCCCCGATATTGGCTGTCAGGTTTTTCTTGTTGTCGAAGTTGAAGGAAGCGATGGCTCCATAGAAGTCATTGCCCATCTGCTTGCGACGCACCAAGTCGGCGTAGTATTCTCCAGCATTCTTTGCCAGTCCGTAATCGTTGAGGTCTCTTCCCTTCTTATACTCCTCGTAGTAGCCGTCGCCTCGGGTATAGTGCAGGGCTGCATTGAGATTCCAGAGGTCGGAGAGGCGCTGGGTCCAGATGAGCTGATAGTTCTGCGAATGATAGTTATCCGTCTGGTTGTCGTAATAGGCTCTTTGCCCATCCTCTGTCTTATATTCGCCACATGAGTTGTAGGTGCGGCCATAGAGTGCCTGCTCATACTTAGAGGTATAGTTCCAGGCATGGTAAGTCTGCTCCTGTCCATTGAAGGTGATAAACTTCACCATCGTATTGTCGCTGAAGTAACCTGCCTGCAGGAAGTAGCTGTTGAGTTTGGTGGAGGCACGGTCTAGATAACCCTTGCTTCCGATGTTCGACAGACGGCCTTGCAAACCCCAATGGTCATTGATCAGTCCCGTGCTAAAGCGGATGGTCTCCTTATGAGAATAGTAGCTACCTCCTGTGAAGTCCATGCCCACGTAGGGCTTGGCGCCCACATTATCGGTCAGAAAGTTGACGGTGGCACCAAAGGCACCCGATCCGTTGGTAGATGTACCTACGCCACGCTGTATCTGGATGCTCTGCGCACTCGAAGCGAAGTCGCCGAAGTTGACCCAGAAGAGCGAACTGCTCTCTGCATCGTTCATTGGTACACCGTTGGCTGTGATATTGATACGGCTGGGGTCGGTACCACGTACACGCAGAGTGGTATAGCCGATGCCGTTACCTGCATCGGAAGTAAGGGTAACGGATGGAGTGAGAGACAACATATAAGGCACGTCTTTACCATAGTTTACCTGCTGGATGGCTTCCTTGCCCACATTGGTGAAAGCCATAGGTGTCTTTTTGTTGGCACGTGTCGAAATTACTTGTACTTCCTGAAGCTGTCTCGCCTTCAAGGTGTCGATGACTTCTTCAGCATTGTTATTGGCTGCATGGGCAGTAGCTGCCATTCCCATCAGGAGTGCAGTCGCAAACAACAAATCTTTTTTCATTTTTTCTTTATATTGATAAATAGTATAAAGAGGTGGTGATAAAAACAAAATACCTATCAACGCATTGTTTCGCCATCAGCATGTCTCCTAATTTCCTACGCCAGCATTATCTGGTTCAGGTTAGAGGGTATGTTCTCAGCATCCGCAAGTGCGGTAGCACCCCTTAGCTATCATTTTGATAACCGGGTGCAAAGGTACAACAAATAAACGAGACTGCAAAATTTTAGTAAGTATTTTATTTACTCAACTTTCGGATGTTTCGAAAGTTGGGAATTTAAGGGGAGTTAAGAGGAGTTATCGCTCTCTACGAGAGCTATGAAGTTAAGGGACAATACCTTTCTTGCTGGAATTCGCAAGGCTGTTGTCCCTTAACTTCCCTCTAAATTCCCTTAACTTCTTTAAATTCCCACATTTCAGAAAGCTGAGGTATTTATTGTATCTTCAAAATATGGCAAGCCGAAGTTTACCACTTCAGCTTGCCATATTTCTCCTTACACCACAACTGCCAGGCATTCATCAGGTTTTGCCAGATGACGTAGGCGCCGGGGGCTACGGCGGCAAGGGGATTGAGGAAGGTGAGGGTGAGCCAGATGCCTACAATGGTATTCTTCTGGCCTAATGCCTGACCGGCACTGATGCTGGCACCATAATGCCGTCCTACTGCCTTGCCTATCGCAAACTGTATCAGGCAAACCAAGCCTGGTACGATCAGCAGCAAGGCCAGTATCCATCCTGCCACCTCGGCATGGAGGATGTTTCTCACCGTCTCGCCCATCAATATCGTAAGATTGAAGCACCACATATAGAAGCCTAAATCGGGAACGCTCTTTACCTTATCTACCCACTTAGGCAGAAACCTGCGACTAAGCAGGGCCAAGAGCAACGGAACTACCAAGACGGTGGTAACATTCCTGAACACCATGGCACTCATCATCAGGAATGAGACATCTGCCCCTTTCTCTACCATCGGGAAGAGGGCTGGGATGATAATCATCGTAAAGATATTGGCGATAACGGTGTAGGTGGTAAGCGAACCGATGCTGCCGCCCAGTTTCTCCGTTACCACGGCTACAGCCGCAGCCGTAGGACAGATAAAGCAGATGAATGCTCCCTCCAGCACGAGTTTGGTCTCGTAATCGCCTCCAAATTCCAGGATAAGCACCACCATCACCAGAGCCAGCGAGGTACGTATCATCTGAAGGATAAAGTGCCAGGTCTGTGGCTTCATCTCCTTGATCTCTATCTTACAAAAGGTAACATAGAGCAAGGCAAACAGCACGGCTGGCATCATGTCGAGCAGACGGGGACCTACGGCATCGCCCACGGGTTCCAGAAACGGAACATTGGCAAACAGCAAATAGCCCACGGCTCCCAATGCCAAGGAGCAGAGCAATGAAAAACGCTTGATAAATGATAATATTCTCATTACAACTTATGATGATTGTTCTTTTTCCAACATTTGTCTTACTTCCAGTATACGAATCTCCAGTCCGCTACGCAAGTCTTCTTGTCGTTTCATCTTGAGTTTGCTACGGATATGCGATCGTTGGCTGGTGATGTTTGACTCCGTCTTGCCCGTGAGTTCGCAAATTTCTTTCACCGACTTGCCTTGCAGTACATACCCGCAAATCTCTATCTCGTTCTTGGTAAGCTCGGGACAGAGTCTGGTATACACCAGTGTTTCAAGTTCTGAATCACGGAAATAGATCGTCAACTTCTTACGCAATTTCTCCTTCGACCGGGGGGTGAGCCGGTCTAGCAATGAGGCTGCCTTCTCATGTTCGTTGTCGGTCAGATTGCTGAGCATCTCCAGGGCTTTCACCTCGTCTTCTTTGACTTTCCGGGGCTGGCGCAGTCCTCTTCCTACGGTCTTGGAGTTGTAGGTCAAGACGAAGAAAATGAGCAGGTAGCCCACGAAGAATACACGACAAACTCTCAACATATACCCGAAATCATAGAAATGGAAGCACGCTGCCAAATCGAAGGTGAGTATCATCACGAGTATCAGGGCGAGCCGGAATAGCCGCACCGCCAAAGCGACCACCGCTATCATCAGAATAATGTTGAAATTGCCTAATACATGACTTTGCCCCCCCCATATAAGCCTGCCAGAGCGACTCCACCGAGATCTTCATCACCACTTCTATAAAGAGGATATACAGGGCAGTGGTGATGCTTATCCAGTTGCGCCAAAACGCCAGTTGCAGCACCACAAAGAAAACGAGCTGAATATAGTTGAGCACATCAAACGTATGCGGCTGTAGATAGTCGTTCAGCCCCAAGAGATTGCCAGGTATAAACAGCAATTCTGCAAACGAGGTGAAGAGGAAGCCTAGAAACTGTCGGCGGTCTTTCAAACCACAATACTGGGGCAGCTTATAGTATTCCAGTCTACTTATCCACTTCAAAAGCATCAGTCTTATCATGGTTAAAATCATTTTGCTTATTATTACTTGAAATATCGGTTCGGATGCAAAAATAAGAAAAACGATGGAAATTTGAGTGTTTTTCATCGAGGAAATACCTAAATTTAAGTATTTTTCAGTATAATATCAACAAAAAAGTGAGGTTTTCAGCATTTTTCAGTATGCTTTTTCTTGCATCATATCCAAATTTACCATACATTTGCAGCAGAAAATCTCGACAAGACTTCAAACAAACCCATGAAGACGTCGTATAAGTAAAAGATGATTCAATTAACTCAAAACTGGAATCGAGATGAACAAAAGAATGATGATTTTGACGATGGCGTGCCTGTGCATGTCACAGGCCGCCCTCGCACAAAAGGCGGCACTGAAAAGCAACCTTTTGTATGACGCCACCACCACCATCAACCTGGGACTCGAGTTCGCCCTCTCGCCTAAATGGACGATCGACCTGTCGGGCAATTACAATGGCTGGACTTTTTCCGACAATAGGAAATGGAAACATTGGATGGTGCAGCCAGAGGCTAGATACTGGTTCTGCAATAAGATGCAAGGGCACTTTATCGGACTGCACGCACTGGGCGGGCAATATAACGTGGGAAACATTGATCTGGACGTAAACTTTCTAGGAACTGATTTCTCTAAACTCAAAGATTACAGATACCAAGGATGGGCTGTGGGTGCAGGCCTAGCATACGGATATGCCTGGACGCTCGCCAAACACTGGAATCTGGAGGCGGAAATAGGACTGGGATGGGCATATACCCGATACGACAAGTATGAGTGTAAAACCTGCGGCGAAAAGGTGGAAAGCGACAAGTCGCACCACTATGTGGGACCTACCAAGGCGGCAATAAATCTGGTCTACGTATTCTAAACACATCACTAAATACGTATTCTAAACCTATAAAACTAGAAGACATGAAACATCAGTATATTCTATGGATAGGCATGGCCATCGCCAGCTTGTCCACCACCCTAAACATCCAAGCGCAGGCATTGGCCGGCAACCAGGTGACGGTGCTGGACAAGAAGGTGGCGAAGAAAGACAACAAGGTGGATGTAAGCATTCTCTTCTCCATCTCGCAGATGAACCAGAAAAGCAACAAGGGTACCATCCTTATTCCGATGCTCGTCAACGATAACGACACCGCCAGGATGCCTGCCGTGGAAATCATGGGACGCAAGAGGTACATCTACTACCAGCGCGACGGCAAGACTGCCACCGAAAGCCCTGCCGTGGTAACGGAAAGGAGGAACGGCGAACAACAGGACATCGCCTACAACCACTCACTCGACTACCAACCCTGGATGAAGAACTCGCAACTGGTAATAGGACAGGACAAGTGCGGATGCAACCAGACGCTCGTGGGCGACAACCTGCTCTCTGATATCGGCGAGGTGCTCAAGGAGAAGCCAAAGCCAGTAGAGAAGGAACGGCAGTTGGTAACCAACATCCAGCAGCTGAAGGGTTCGGCACACCTCAAGTTCCCTATCAACAAGTACGACATCGTGCCGTCGCTCGACCGCAATGCCAGCGAACTGGCTGAGATCATGCAGGTCATCGACATGGTGAAGAACAACAAGAATGTGCGCATCACCGCCATCACCCTCCACGGCTACGCATCGCCCGACGGCAAGTACAGCCTCAACGAGAAGTTGGCTTACAATCGTACCCGGGCTCTCTTCGACTATCTGAAGAAGCAATACCCTGCAGAAGACAGTCTCTTCGAGATGACCTCGACGGCTGAAGACTGGGATGGTGTACTGAAATATGTGGAAGCCAACAACATACCAGAGAAACAAAAGGTGCTCGACATCTTGAGCGATACGAGTCTTACACCAGACGAAAAGGAACTGGCGATACGCTATAAGACACCGGCAGCCAACCGCCACTTCGTAAAATACCTCTACCCTAGCCTACGCCGTACCGACTATACCGTAAGCTATGAGATAATAAACAAGAGCTATCAGTAGCTCCCCCTCTCCTGAAGTACAGGATGTAAAAGATGATGAAAGAAGAATTGTATAAGTATATTGTATAAGTAAAAAAATAAATAGAGTTAAATTGTATAAGTAAAAGAACCCTTAACAGAAAAGATTATGAGAAAGATGAATCATTTCATGATGGGTATGCTCGCGATAGCAGCTACCTCATTCGTAAGTTGCAGCAACGAGGACGGCACCGACAACACTCCCCGTCAGAACGTGGATAACTTCTACATGAATCTGCAAGTAGTAGGAAACAACAGTACTCGTACCACAGGCGAAGATACCGAGAACGGTACCGATGCAGAAAGCAAGATTACGAGCGGTACCATCTGGCTGGTGGATGCTAGCGGAGCCGTGAAATTCAGCAAGTACATCACCGCTAATGAGTGGAACAGCACTGGCAACACCGTCAACAATCCTATCAAGGTAGCAGTGACACAGGTGGAGGAGGACACACCTTACCAGGTTTACTTCCTCGCCAACAAGCAGGGAACACTAGGCACAAGCCCTACCGGTCAAGTATTTACATCTGAGGAGGGCGGTATCGACTACGCTAAAGACAATGAGTTCGTGATGTTCAACCAGAACGACAAGGCAGTGAAGGCGAACCAATACACCGTGACATTCACTGACAAAAACCTGGATGAGAACACTCCTGCAGAACCAGAAAATGCCATCAAGCTCGACCGTCTGACCGCCCGCATCGACGTGCCTACCACCGTGACCACCATCACCAAGGATCCAGTCAAGACCGACCGCACCGTGAATATCGAGGCTATCACAGGCTTGACATTCGAAGGCTATGCTACCAGCAACTTGGCAAACAAGTCGAATATGGAGCAGTTGTGGGATGCCAACTGGACAACCCTCCAGGTACCTGATGGCCTCACCTATTACTGGGACAAGGCATCCTATGGTACAGCCAAGGAGGCTGCCAACCTCGCCAACTTCAAGGCAGAGAAGCAGTATCTCTTCG
>CAVKLF010000039.1:0-19631 GCA_963657075.1 bacterium
TCCGCTAGGCGTTCCTGCGGATTTGTAATCCGCAGATAAAAAAGGTTCGACCTATTTAGTTCTGGGGGATTTGTAATCCCCCATCAGCAAGGATGCCACTAGCAGGGGGTGCGGATTGCAAATCCGCGGAATAGAGGTTAGGACATTTTTGACGACGGATTACAAATCCGTCGGAACGCCTAACGGTGGAAAGATGGAAATTTTGAAATATGGAAATATGAAACGATGTGGTACCCTACTTTGCAAGTTTCGACAGTTAGAATACGAAAACTATGTTTCTCGATGCGAGAAAATACGTTTCTCGTGTGATAAGAGCGTGTTTTGCGCAAAATCGGGTCTTATCACACGCTGAGATTTGGTGGCTTCAGAAATTATGCGTATCTTTGCAGCGGAGTTAAGGGATGACCGAAGAAGCACGGGGATTCTTCGCCCTATTTGTGGCACGAAATTTGCTATAGACGCTAGCGTAGTAACATGTAACTAATTAACATAAGAGATTTATGAACACAAAGGAAGTTCCAGTCCTGCTTTTGACAGGATACCTGGGTAGCGGCAAGACCACCCTACTCAACAAGATTTTGGCCAATAAGAAAGGCATTAAGTTTGCTGTCATCGTCAACGACATTGGCGAGGTAAATATAGATGCTGCGCTCATCGAGAAAGGTGGCGTGGTGAACCAGAAGGACGACTCGCTCGTTTCGCTCCAGAACGGCTGCATCTGCTGCACCCTGAAGATGGACCTCGTAGAGCAGCTCAAGGAGATAGTAGACATGAAGCGTTTCGACTATATCGTCATCGAGGCATCGGGCATCTGCGAACCAGCGCCTATCGCTCAGACCATCTGCTCCATCCCCACACTGGGCGCTGAATACATCAAGAATGGCGTACTTCGCCTCGACAGCATCGTGACCGTAGTAGACGCACTCCGCATGAAAGACGAGTTTGCCAACGGATCAGACCTCATACGACAAGACCTCGACGAGGAAGACCTCGCATCGCTCGTCATCCAGCAGATAGAGTTCTGCAACATCATCCTGCTCAACAAGGCTGCCGACGTGGAGCCAAAGGAACTGGAACACCTGAAGCAAATCATCCGTGCCATCCAGCCCAAGGCGGAAATCTTCGAGTGCAACTACGGAGACATAGACCTCGACCTCATCGTCAACACCCATAAGTTTGACTTCCAAACCGTAGCCACATCCGCCGGGTGGATACAGGAAATAGAAGCAGAACGCAAGGGTGATCACGAAGAAGATGAAGATGAAGAGGAGCATGAGCACGAGCATCACCACTATCATCACGATGAAGAAGACGATGAGCATGAGCATCACCACCATCATGACGATGAAGACGAACACGAGCATCATCATCATCACCACCATCATCATCACGACCATGACCACGACCATGAGGGAGGCGAAGTGGAGGAATACGGCATAGGAACATTCGTGTACTATCGTCGCAAGCCTTTCGACCTGGGGCTCTTCGACGAGTTTGTAGCCAGGAAATGGCCTCGTGACGTAGTGCGTGCCAAGGGAATCTGCTATTTTTCTGACGAGCGAGACATGTGCTATGTGTTCGAACAGGCAGGCCAGCAGAAGACCGTCAAGCAGGCAGGACAATGGCTCGCCACCATGCCTAAAGACCAGCTCGACGAAGTGCTCAAAAACAATCCTCAGCTACAGAAAGAATGGGACGAAGAGTTGGGCGACCGTATGATCAAACTGGTATTCATCGGCCAGCACATCAAGGAGCAGAAGGATGCCATCATGGCAGAACTGGATAAGTGCCTGGCACTCTAGGAAAAAGGGCAGAAATCGGATGGTTTCGGAAAAACTCAACCGAAAATATAGAAAATCGAAGGAAAACAGATGAAAATGAGTAGTTTTTCCTTCGATTTTTGCTTTAATTCGTTTTTTTTTGTTAAATTTGCACCCGATAATTAATAAAAGTGAAAAGTAACTGAAATGAATATAGATTTTCGAGCTGCATATGCTAAGGATTTTGATGCTTGCTGGAACATCATCGACCAAGCACGCCGCACCATGATAGCCTCAGGACGACATCAATGGACAGAGGATTACCCCTCTGAGCAAAACATCCTAGACGACATCAACAATGGCAATGCCTTTGTGCTCACCGTAGATGGCGAGGTGGCGGTCTATGGGGCAGTGATGCTCAATGGCGAGCCACAATACGACTTCATCGAAGGCGACTGGCTTACCACGGGCGACTACTACGTAATCCATCGTTTTGCCACGCTCGTAAAATATCAGCGCGAAGGTCTCGCGCGCGTATTTATCAATAAGGTGAACAGTCTGTGCGAGGTGGAGCGAGTGCCTAGCATCAAGGTGGATACCAACTATGACAATCTGCCGATGATTCGTCTGCTTTCCTCCATGGGCTTCTGTATCTGTGGCCGCATCAATTATGGCAACCACGGCATGCGTTTCGCTTTTGAAAAGATAACCATTCCCCAGGTATAATGGACGAAAAAAATTCTCTTATGAGAAGTCTGGTGGACAAGCTCAACCAGGCTTCCGACGCTTACTATAATGGCAAGGGCGAACTGATGACGGACTATGAGTGGGACGGCATGTTCGACCAACTCAAAAGACTGGAAGAGGAAACGGGAGAAATATTGCCCGACTCCCCTACCAATCGAGTATCCGAAGACAGTATCGTAGGACAGAAGGAGGCGCACGAATTTGCGGCTCTGTCTCTGGCCAAGACCAAACTTGTTACCGACTTGGCAAAGTGGGCAGAGGGGCGGCCTATCTGGATATCATGGAAGCTGGACGGCCTTACCCTAGTGGTCACTTACGATGGCGGCAAGCTCACCAAGGTGGTTACCAGAGGCAATGGGCACATCGGCACCAATATCACCCACCTGGCATCGGCCATCAGCGGCATCCCGAAGACTATCTCGGAAAAGGGCCATCTCGTGGTGCGTGGCGAGGCGGTCATCTCGTATGCCGACTTCGAACAGTTTATCATAGAGAGCGAGGGCGACTATGCCAATCCTCGCAACCTGGCATCGGGCTCACTGTCGCTCAAGGATGCAGAGGAGGTGAAGCAGAGACGCATCCAGTGGATTCCCTTCACGCTTGTATATACCGACCACGAAATCACCTCGTGGGGCGAACGCATGCAGATGCTCGAAGACCTGGGATTCCATCCCGTGGAGCGCGAACGCATAGAGGCTCCTACCCTCGAACATATCGAGCAGGAGATAGAAAAGTTTACCGAGAAGGTAACGAGCAAGACCAATCCCTTCCCCGTAGATGGTCTCGTGATCTGCTACGACGACACCGAGTATGCTGCCACAGGTTCGGTAACAGGCCATCATGCCAACCGCGCAGGCTATGCCTTCAAGTGGCAGGATGAGCATGCCGACACCGAGCTAGACCACATAGAATGGTCGTGTGCAGCCAATACCATCACTCCCGTGGCTGTCTTCAAGCCCGTAGAACTGGAGGGCACCACCGTGCAGCGTGCCTCGCTCTGCAATGTGAGCGAGTGCGAACGTCTGGGCATAGGCGGCAAGGGAACTCGCCTGCAGGTTATCAAGGCAAATAAGATTATACCGAAGGTAATTCGTATCACCGAGGCGGTGGGTGTGCTTGAGATACCTACCGAATGTCCGGTCTGCCACCAGCCGGCGCAAGTGGTGGAGAGCGAGGGCGGTACCAAGACGCTGCATTGCACCAATCCCGGCTGTGCAGCCAAGCAGCTCAAGAAGTTTACGAGATTTGTGAGCAAGGAGGGACTTAACATCGACGGCATCTCCGAGCAAACGGTGTGGAAGTTTATCAACCAGGGATTTATCCGTGAGTATGCCGACTTCTATCAGCTTCGCCAGCATGCCTTCGAGATAGCTTGTTTCGAGGGTTTTGGCAGGAAGAGCGTCAACAACTTGATGGAGAGCATCGAGAAGAGCCGTCATACGGATGGGCGCCACCTGCTCTACGCACTCAACATTCCGCTCTGTGGCGGCGATGTGGCCAAGAAACTCGTAGAGCGTTACCCCGTCAATGAATTGGTGGAGATAGCGCACAGTACGATGTTTGACGATGAGTTTGCCAACATCGACGGCATCGGCCCCGAGAAGAGTGCCCGATTCGTGGGTTGGTTTAGAGACGCAGACAATTATACGAAGGTGAAAGCGCTCTTGTCGCATCTCGTTATCGAAGAGCAGCCACTACAGGAGAAGGGCAACAAGTGTGAGAGTCTTACCTTCGTCGTGACAGGCGATGTGCATCACTATAAGAACCGCAACGAGCTGAAGGCTTATATCGAGAGCCAGGGCGGAAAGGTGACGGGCAGCGTGAGCAAGAGCACGGATTACCTCATCAACAATGATTCCTCCTCAGGAAGTTCGAAGAATAAGAAAGCCCACGAACTGAGCATCCCTATCATCACAGAGGAGGAATTCTTGGAGAAGTTTGGAGCAGCCGAGGCGTAACTTTTTTAGTTATCGCCCGTGTACTGGCCCATGAAGAGAATGGCACCGCTATGGGTGTCCTGTATCATGTAGACGAAGGGGCGAGTGGCATGGAAGTCTACCTTCCTGTACTGCATGGGCGCAGCGGCTGTCAGCATGATGGCGGCTGTTACAGCGGCTGCCTTGGTGCCTTGCTCGCTTACCTCTATCTTGGCCTTCTGGAGCATCTTGCTGACGAAGAAGTTGCCGTTGGCGAAGTGGGAGAAATTGGCAGTAGACGGGCTGAAGATGGAGGGTGCGCCCAGGTCGCTGACTATCTGATTGAGCGGCAGCTCGATTTCGGTGGCAAACTTGGGCAACTTCAGGTTTACCATGCACTTCTCCATGCCGTCAGACAAGGCTTGGAGCTTCTCTGCGTCGAGTGTTTTCATCATCTCAGCGATGCTCTTCCCCTCGTTGGGCAGCAGTACCAGCATGCGATACACGCCATTGCCGTAAGGCAAGTCTACAGCCTTGTAAAGTTCGTTTTCGGCATAGTAGAACTTCTTGATTTGGTGCATCATGTCTACCTTCTGTATGTTTCGGGTGTACCCTTGGAAATTCTCCTTCTTGGTGTTCCTGGCTTCAAATTTCTCTTGCCACGTGCCATTGAAGTAGATGGCGTTCATGATGTAAGATACGGCACCTGCATCCACCTGGTCGATAATCTTGGGTATCATGCCGCCTGTATGCTCCTTGCACCAGCCATTGATACGCTCGGTACTCTTAGATGAAGAGAAATTGAGACTCTCTACCCCAGCCTCGTAATAGTTTGCCAGCGTCTTGGCAAACTCATTGTTGAGTTGGTAGTTCTTGTTGACTGCCACGTAGTTGGCGATGCTGAGGGTAGTCTTCTTGTCCAGATGGCCTGCGCTATTGAGGAGGCTCTTGTATAGACTGTTGAGCTGCTCAACGCTTACCCCTTCGCATCCGATGGTCTTCAGTATCTCCTGCTGCGTATTCCCCTCGGCACCATTGGCGAGCATGCCCATCAGGTAAGCTACGCTCAGGGGCGAAACTACCTTTGAGTCCATGCCCTGCACCTTGTCGAAGAGGCGAAAGGCGAAGGTGTTGTTCTTTTTTACTGTCTCTAGCTGGTCGTCTGTAAGGACGAGGTATTCGGGGTCTGTAGTCATATCTTCTGAAGGGTAAGTGGCGTTGTCTTCGTTCTGAATTTGGGGTTGGGTATTGCCAGCCTGGTGCTTCTGTACATTCTTGCTGGAGGAGCAAGAGAGTAAGTGTAATGCAGCTACTGCCATGAGGGCTGCACTCATTGCTTTGTTTCTCTTCATATCTTTGATTCTTTATGGTTTGATGTTTGGTAATATAATGAAATATAGATGTATTTCTTGCATAGGAGCTTACACTTTTAACGCTTTTTAGAGAAAAGCAATAAATATGAAAATATTAAAAGATGAAAAGATGAAAAGATTGACGCTGGGGCGATGACAATGACAATTACAGTTCGATTTTCCGCTACCCCCGACTATAAGATGAAAATATTAAAATATGAAAAGATGAAAATATTAAAATATTAAAATGGACGCAGGGGCGATGACAATGACAATTACAATTAAAAAATCCCCTCACTATGTTTCTCACGAAAGAATGAGGGGCCTATATTAATATCTAACTAAACCTTGTCTAAAAAATTAATAAAACTTGAAGTAGTTACGAGCATTGTTATAAGAGATGTCCTCTACCATACGAGAGAGGCTCTCCATGTCGTTAGGAAGCAATCCCTTCTCTACATCATTGCCCAAGAGATTGCAAAGCAAACGACGGAAATACTCGTGACGAGGATAGCTGAGGAACGAGCGAGAGTCGGTCAGCATACCTACGAAACGGCTCAACAGGCCAAGTACTGAAAGTGCATTCATCTGGCGAGTCATGCCATCAAGCTGGTCGTTGAACCACCAACCTGAACCAAACTGGATCTTGCCTGGGCAAGAACCATCCTGGAAGTTACCAAGCATGGTAGCAATAACCTCGTTGGCACATGGGTTGAGCGTATAGAGGATGGTACGTGTGAGCTTGCCTTCCATATTGAGCTCGTTGAGGAAGTGGCTCATCGCCTTGGCTGTAGTAAACTCACCGATAGAGTCGAAACCTGTATCAGCGCCCAGCTTGTCGTACATCAATGTATTGTTGTCACGGATAGCACCGTAATGATACTGCTGAGTCCAGTCTGCCGCATAATCCATCTCTGCGCAAACCTTCAGGAAGGCGTGCTTGTACTGACGAATCTCAAGAGCAGAAAGCTGCTGGCCACGCATAGCCTTGGCAAAGATGGTCTCTATCTGAGAGTCTGTGTAAGGATCGTCATAGAACTCCTCTATACCATGGTCGCTCAACTTACAACCGTTCTCCGTGAAGAAGTCGTGACGCTTCTGGAGGGCATCCACCATATCCTGGAAAGTAGTAAGGGTAACACCTGCTACCTCACCCAGCTTGTTCATGTAATCGGCAAACTCTGGCTTCTCAATGTTCATCGCCTTGTCAGGACGCCAAGCAGGAATCATCTTGATTTCAAAACCGCTTTCACGTGTCTGCTTGTGATAACGAAGGTCGTCAATAGGGTCGTCGGTAGTACAAACGCACTCTACATGATAACGACGCATGAAACCACGAGCTGTGTAGTCAGGCTGCTGCAATTTCTCATTACACTCATCGAAGATTTCGCGAGCAGTCTTAGGGCTCAGCTGCTTGTCGATGCCGAATGCAGTCTTCAGCTCCAAGTGTGTCCAATGGTAGAGAGGGTTACGGAAAGTATATGGTACGGTCTCAGCCCACTTCTCAAACTTCTCCCAGTCTGTAGTATCAGTACCGGTGCAGAAACGCTCGTCTACCCCATTGGTACGCATAGCACGCCACTTGTAGTGGTCGCCACCCAGCCAAAGCTCTGTAATACTCTTAAACTTATGATCATTAGCTACCATCTCGGGGATGAGGTGACAGTGATAATCGATGATAGGCATCTTAGCCGCATGATTGTGGAAAAGATCTTGCGCAGTCTTAGTATCAAGCAAGAAGTTTTCATCCATAAATTGTTTCATATTCGTATAGTAGTTTTTAAATAAATCTGATGCAAAGATACAATAAATCTCGCAAACTCCCCTTATTAGGGCGGATTATTTAAAGATATTTCACTCAAACGATTACGTGAAGGAAATATTATTCAGCTTTCTGAATAACTTCTCTTAACTCCCCTTAACTTCCCAACTCCCCCCATCAAACGATGATTCTCGTCTTGTGATAGTTCTCCCGAAACTCACTCGGTGAGCATCCTTTCTTTTTCTTGAATATCCGATTGAAATTGCTCAGATTATTAAATCCGCAATCAAAACCAATCTCGCTGATGCTCTTAGCCGTATCCACCAGCATCCTGGCGGCATAGCCCAAACGCAAGTCGATGATATACTCTGAGATATTCCGGCCTGTGTGGAGCTTGAAGAAGCGACTGAATGCACTGGAGCTCATACCTGCCAGAGAAGCGAGCATCGGCAGGCGGAGGTCGTCCATATAATTCTTGGAGATATAGTTTTTCACCTTCAATATGCGCCTACTGTCATCTTCCACTGCCACCTTGGCATAGCTACTGGAAGCCAGGGTGCGCGCATCCTCGCATTTAGAGAGTTCGTAGAGTATCGCCAGGAACTGTTGCACGGCGTAAAATCCATCTCGTACTTCGCTCAGCGTATCGAGCAATCCATAGACTTTCATGATGGCTTTCATCGGAAAGCAGAGCCCTTTTCGAGCTTCCTGCATCATACGGGTAATGCTGGCGTACGGATTGCGCTGGAAGAGTGTTTCCTCACCCATGCTAAAGTCGAACTGGATGGTTATCTCTCGTATATCTTCGCTATGGCACTCGTTCTGCTCCCACACATGCTCCAAGTCGGGGGATGTTATCAAGCAGAGGTCATAGCAGCCTATAACCTCCTGAGAATCACCCACAATACGCTTTACCCCACTGGCGTTCTCCACAAAATTGAGTTCGTATACGGAGTGGTTATGGATAGGGTATGTAAACTCTTTCTTATGCCTATCGGCGATATAGAGCACATCCTTGCCCATCAATGGAGTAATCTCATGGATAATTCTTCTGTCTTGTAACATAATATAACTCTAGATGTTCAATGTTTTCAGAATGTCGCTCATCTTCTGCTTGGTGGCGATGCGCGTGGGTACCAACGGCAAGCGCAGCTCATTCTCGATGAAGCCCATATCATTAAGCAATGCCTTGACACCCGCAGGATTTCCATCCACAAAGAGGAGCGAATAAAGTTCGGTAAATGAGTGATGTATCTTACGGGCAGGTTCGTATTCGCCATGAAATTCCAAGCGAATCATACGACTGAATGCCTTGGGCAACGCATTGCCGATCACAGAGATGACACCCGCAGCCCCACTTGCTACCATAGAGAAGGTGAGAGAGTCGTCACCACTAATCACGTCAAAGTTGTCGGGTTTGTTCTTGATAATCTCATCCACCTGTTCCAAACTTCCGCAAGCCTCCTTGATTGCCACGATGTTAGGGAAGTCGCGGGCTATGCGACAAGTAGTCTCGGGCTTCATGTTGATGCCCGTTCTGCCAGGTACATTGTAGAGCACAATGGGCAACGGACTCACCTCGGCGATGGCCTTGAAGTGCTGGTAAAGCCCCTCCTGCGAAGGCTTATTGTAATAAGGGCAGATGCTCAGGATGCCATCGATGCCGCTCCAGTCGGAATTTTTGATTTCGTCGACGACGGCAGCCGTATTGTTTCCACCACAATACTTCAATATCTTGACGCGACCCTTATTCACATCTTTCACCAGTTGGGTGATTTTATCTTTCTCCTCCTTGGTAAGACATGGAGCCTCACCTGTGGTAGCAAGAATGCATAGGAAGTCTGCACCATTGTCTATTTGAAACTCTACCAGTCTCTTGAGCGACTGATAATCCACCGATCCATCGGTCTTAAATGGGGTTATCAGGGCAATACCTAAACCCTTGAATATATTCTGTGCCATAATCTATTAATCAAAATCATCGGCAAAAGTACACATTTCTAATCAATTTGCAAAATAAAATCAGAGTTTTCTTACAAGATTGTATCATTTTAAAAAATATTCCGTATTATTATCGCATATTCCGCACATTTTTAGTAATTTTGCAGACGCTTATGAGATACTTTATATTCTTTGGTTACGACGGAACCCATTATCACGGCTGGCAGATTCAGCCCAATGCCAACACGGTGCAGCAAGAGTTGCAGCGAGCACTCTCCATGGTGCTGAGAGCAGACATCGAGGTGGTAGGGGCTGGCAGAACTGACACGGGTGTGCATGCGCGCCACATGGCGGCGCACTTCGACTGGACTCCCGTGAACAAGTCTTCGGAGACTAAAACTCCAGAAGACAAGATTCCCATGCCGTACGCCCAACTAGCCTATCGGCTGAACAGAATATTGCCTCGCGACATCGCCGTGCATGAAGTGCGGGAGGTAGAACCGGAGATGCACGCTCGCTTCTCGGCCATCTCGCGTACCTATCATTATTATATACATACACAGAAAGACCCTTTCGAGCGGCATTATTCCCTGCAGATGAATTATCCCCTCGACTTCGATAAAATGAACGAGGCCGCAAAGTATTTCCTCCAGCATGAGGACTATGCTGCCTTCTGCAAGGCTGGTGGCGACAACAAAACCACCATCTGCCATGTAACGGCTGCACGATGGGTACAAACCTCCCCTACCACCTGGTACTTTGAGATTACCGCCAACCGATTTCTCAGAAACATGGTGAGGGCCGTGGTAGGTACCCTCATCGACGTGGGCAGAGGAAAGGTTACGATAGAACAATTTCTCGACATCTTACACCATGGCAGCCGCAGCGATGCTGGAGAAAGCATGCCAGGCAACGCCCTCTTTCTAGAGGAGGTGAAATATTGAAAGATGAAAAAATGAAAAGATGGAAATATGGAAAGATGGAAAGATGGAAAGATGACCGCACAGCTCATTTTTCAATATTTAAATATTTAAATATCAATTTATGTGGTTAGTATTAGCATTTCTCTCAGCTGCATTGCTGGGATTCTATGACGCCTTCAAGAAGAAGGCTCTTTCAGGTAACGCAGTGATTCCCGTACTCTTCTTGAATACGCTTTTCTCTTCACTTATCTTCCTGCCGTTCATCATTCTGAGTTATACAGGTTCTTCACTAGACGGCACCATGTTTCATGTGGCCGAGGGTGGATGGGAAGTACATCAATACATCATTCTCAAGAGTTGTATCGTACTGAGCAGCTGGACCTTCGGCTATTTCGGCATGAAGCACTTGCCTCTCACCATCGTTGGCCCCATCAATGCCACTCGCCCCGTGATGACGCTGGTGGGCGCATTGCTCGTCTATGGCGAGGTGCTCAACCTCTACCAGTGGATAGGTGTCATCCTGGCAGTCATTTCCTTCCTCATGCTCAGCAGAAGCGGCAAGAAAGAGGGCATCGACTTCAAACACGACAAGTGGATTTACTTCATTGTCTTGGCAGCAGTACTCGGGGCGGTGAGCGGTCTATATGACAAATACCTGATGGCTCCGCCCGAAAACGGTGGCGTAGGCCTCGACAGAATGATAGTACAGAGTTGGTACAACATCTACCAACTGGGCATGATGGGAGCTATGATGCTCATCTTGTGGTGGCCCACCAAGAACAAGACCACCCCATTTCACTGGCACTGGAGCATCATTTTCATCAGCATCTTCCTCTCGGCAGCCGACTTCGTATATTTCTATTCCTTAAGTTTGCCTGGGGCGATGATAAGCATCGTAAGTATGATTCGCCGTGGTTCGGTCATAGTAAGCTTCCTCTTCGGCGCCGCTATCTTCCATGAGAAGAATCTCAAGGCAAAGTTCGTAGATTTGCTACTCGTACTGATAGGTATGCTCTTCCTTTACTTCGGAACGAAATAGCATAGCTATGATAAACATAAAAGGCTCGCTGGCTAATTAGCCGGCGAGCCTTTACTTTATCTATATGGCAACATTACCAGATATGCGCACGCTTATTCTTGGGTACGAAGAGCTTGTCACCCTTCTTGATACCAAAGGCATTATACCAAGCGTCCACCATAGGGAGAGCAGCGTTGACACGCGCCTCGCCAGGAGAGTGAACATCTACGGTCATCAAGTACTGAAGATACTCAGGACGAGCATTGCCAGCCCATACACGAGCCCAAGAGAGGAAGAAACGCTGCTCAGGGGTAAAGCCGTCTTTCACGCCGAGCTTCTCTTTCTTCATTACATTTTGGAGAGCACGGAAAGCTATGTTGAGACCGCCATTGTCTCCGATATTCTCACCAAGGGTTTGCTGACCGTTTACCTTCTTGCCAGCCAGTTCCACACCATTGAAGTGATTAACCAGCACCTTGGTACGAGCCTCGAAATTCTTCTTGTCGGCAGGTGTCCACCAGTCATGTTGGTTGCCCGTCTTGTCAAACTGACTTCCCTGGTCGTCGAAACCGTGACTCATCTCATGACCGATGACGCCACCGATTCCACCATAGTTCATAGCATCGTCGGCCGTCGGGTCGAAAAATGGAGGCTGAAGGATGGCTGCGGG
This sequence comes from bacterium, assembly GCA_963657075.1. Lineage (GTDB taxonomy): Bacteria > Bacteroidota > Bacteroidia > Bacteroidales > Bacteroidaceae > Prevotella. The sequence goes on from CAVKLF010000039.1 coordinate 12,090, forward strand.
GAAGCAAATCTCATTAGTCGTCGGATTGTAATAGGCATTGATGGTCTGTGGAGTCATCCCCCACTCTGTCTTATCCACTGGCTTGTTTACCTTGCGAGCTATCTCATCCTTGGTAAAGAACTCTGCGATGTTTGCCATGTTCTCATATAGAGACAACGAATCGTCTATCTGAAGACCGCTATAGTCTTTCCACTTGTCAGGATAACCTATCTTCACGATGAAGTTTTGGAGCTTGTCCTTAGCCTGCGCCTTAGTCTCGGCTCCCATCCATGTAGCCTCGTCTATACGCTGAGAGAGGGCAGCCTGCAGATTGCTCACCAATTCGAGCATACGCTTCTTGCTACTCTCAGGGAAGTACTTCTCCACATAAAGTTTGCCGATAGCCTCGCCCAGCACACCGCTCACACTGCTCACGGCACGCTTCCAGCGAGGGCGATCCTGCTGCACGCCGCTCATCACCTTGCTCAGTTCGAAGGCTGCAGAGCGGAAGTCATCGCTTAGTACGCTGGTAGCACCCGAAATAACTTTGATTTCGGCATAAGTTTTCAAATCATCCAGTGGAGTATCCGCCAAGATTTTCTCTACCTCGTGGATAGGCTCTGGCTGACCTACACAGATGTACTGGAATGCAGGGAAACCGGATGCCAGGAACACATTGCCCCAGTCTATGCCCGGATAGTCGAGCACCAGCTGGTTGTAGGTCATCTTATGATAGTTCTTGTCGATATCACGCAGTTCTACCTGGCTATAGCTAGCCTTGGCGATGCGTGTCTCTATAGCCATTACTGCCTCCATCTTCTTTTGGGCAGTAGCCTCGTCATAGCCTACCATCTGGAAAAGTTTCTTCAGATAAGTCTTGTAAGCTTCACGAATCTTGACAGTCTGTGCATCATCATTGAGATAGTAATCACGCACTCCAAGGCCGATTCCGCTCTGACCTATCTCCACGAGATTATTGGCTGCATCACGAAGGTCGGCACCCACACCGATACCATACATCATCGTACCTTCGCCACGATAATCGAGCTGTGCCGTGACGAGCTGGTATTCACGGCGATCTCTGATGGCCGCAATACGTTCGAGCACAGGCTTGATAGGAGACCACCCCTCCTTGTTGAGGCGTACGCTGTCCATACGCAGGTTATAGAGCGAACCTATCTTCTGCCCGAGCGAGCCTTTCTCCTGTGGCTTGGAAGCATACTCCATAATGATGTCTTGGATGCGTTTCTGATTCTGCTCAAAGAGGTCTGTGAATGCCCCGTTGTCGGTATGCTCGGCATCGAGAGGATGAGCCTTCATCCAATTGCCAGCTGCATAACGATAGAAATCGTCACCAGGCTTGATGGTCAAGTCCATGTTGGCCTTGTCGATACCAGAGCCTAACTTCTCTTGCTGGGCGAAAGCAGTTGTTGTACTCAACAACATTGCCGCCATAATTACTTTTGTCTTCATCTTATATCTTTTTAAAATCGTTATTTACTTGCTGCTTTTCGAGGCACGCACCTGTGTCCATTTACTACAGAAAAGTCCTAAAAATGTAAACATTCCATTGAGCATAAGCAATTCATAGCCAAATGTATAGCCCGTGAAATGCGAGGTCAATACATCTATGACAAAGCACACTAAAGGACTAACGACACATACCCAAGGACTCCACCTGTCATCTACACTGCGCTTGGTAAGCAGGCCAAAGGCAAAGAGGCCGAGTAGCGGACCATAGGTATATGAGCAAAGGATGTAGATAGCGTCTATGACGCTGGTAGAGTTGATAGCCTTGAAGGCTACAATAAATATCATAAAAACAACAGCCACCAGGAAGTGCATCCGCTTGCGAAGCACCACATCATCGCTTTTGCCTAATATATCTACACAAAGACTCGTGGTAATAGCCGTAAGGGCAGAATCGGCACTGGAGAAACTAGCAGCTACTATACCGACAGTAAAGAGTACTACTACCCACGTACCCATCGCCCCCGAAGCGGCAAACATCGGCAGCAAGTCGTCTGGAGCATCAGGCAGAGGTACTCCTTGTTTCTGCGCAAGCATGACGAGCAATACTCCCAACGAAAGAAAAAGCAGATTAGCCGGAACGAATGCCAAACCATAACAGCACATATCCTTCTGCGCTTCACGAAGTGTCTTGCATGTCAGGTTCTTCTGCATCATATCTTGGTCCAGGCCTGTCATCACAATGACGACAAAGATGCCACTCAAGAACTGCTTCCAGAAGTTTTGCCGAGACTCCCAGTCATGGAATACAAAGACGCGAGAATGACTGTCTTGCGCAATGGCTGTAACAGCCTCAGTCGGTGTCATCCCCAGTGATGCCATTACTTGACAGATGATAATGGTAAGAGCTACAAACATGCAGGCGGTCTGAAAAGAATCTGTCCATACCAGTGTTTTGATACCACCCTTACGGGTGTAGAGCCAGATGAGCAGCACCATGGCCGGCACGTTAACCCAGAAAGGTACGCCTATCTCATCGAGCACATACCGCTGAAGCAAAATGCACACCACAAAAAACCTGACCGCCGCACCTATCGTCTTAGACAGCAAGAAGAAAGAGGCACCGGTCTTGTAGGAGCGTTCGCCCAAACGATTCTGTAAATAGCTATAGATGGTGGTGAGATTGAAGCGATAATAGATAGGCAACAAAAAAAATGCCACCAAAAAATAACCGACAATGAAACCTATGCACATCTGCAAGTAAGTCATGTCTGCACGCATCACCATGCCAGGCACACTGACAAAGGTAATGCCCGATATAGAAGCTCCGACCATACCAAAAGCCACCATATACCAAGGCGAACGACAATTAGCTCGATAAAATGTTTCATTTCCGCTCACTGTATGCGAGGTAAAATGGCTGAATGCCAACAAGACGCAGAAGTAAGCCAATATTGTGATGATAATAATCATTCTCTTATATATTCTTAACTCGTGCAAAGATACTGCAAATAAAGGAAACTCCCAAACAATTTCCAAATCTTAACAAAGAAATAACATAACAACCAAGGAGTGATACATAGATTTCATAGAACGACCCAATCGGCACAAACAAAAAACCTTCAAGAACTACTTCTTGAAGGTTTCTGCGGTGCGTACGAGACTCGAACTCGTGACCTCCTGCGTGACAGGCAGGCATTCTAACCAACTGAACTAACGCACCATTGTTGAATGCTTATTGAAGAAGGCTTATATAATAAGCCAGCGCGGTGCGTACGAGAGTACGTTTCTCACCGCTTAAATATCTCATTGTCAGCACTTTCAAGCATTTAGCGAACACCAAGGGAACAACTTTTGCACTTTTGCCCAGATTGATTCCTCAGTTCTGACGGTGCAAAGGTATAAAGGAAAAGCGAGACCACCAAACTTTTCCTAAGTTATTTTGCGTCAGACAACTATTTTTAACAGTAAGCTATTTTCATTTTACAGAGAAACACAATGTACACTGTGGTGTGTATTGGGTGTACATTGATACGGAAAAGGCTGAAATATAGCTTCACAGCCACATTCCAGCCAAAACTAAACAAAACAAAAAGCCTAATTAAAGTCTATACTTGCCAAGGGTTTTTATAGGGGTCGTAATCACGAGCATACGTCGCAATGGCGTATTCCGCAACAGGCTTATGCTCCTCATCAATCTTTCGTGGTATCTGCGGATTGATCTTCAACCTGGAGGCATCACGAAGCCAAGTGATAGAGGTCTCATAGTCTGTAATGCGAGCCGAACTTACGTTGTTTGGCGAGATAAGCTTATGCAGCTCATAGACCGCCAAGCGTAGCAAATGCTTCTTCACATTGGGATTCCTTGGATCTCCTTTCTGATAGTTGTACCCATCCTTCAACTCATCTGCATTGACTCCCATAGTCGGTACATACACCTTATTATTATATACGACGTACTCATGGTCTGAGAACTCATACTTGGAGTATGTCTCATCGTAATCACCAATCATACCCCAATACTCAGAATCATAAGGGTTGATGGTCAAGTCTATCGCATCATCATCCTTGATGAGAGCATAGAAGGAACCTTCATACGAGACAACAGCCCAAAGTTCATAGGGAACGTTAGCCTCCCAGTTCTCCGTCTCAACACTCTCCCAAGCGTCAATGCCTGGCACTCGAATGTCGGAATATGAGAGACCGTTGTAGTTGAGGCATTTGTAGAACAAGCCATTGAAAGCCACGATGTCGCCTGGAATGTAATCCTTGGTCTGCCAATACTCTGCGACCTTCTCAGGCTCATCTATGAGGTCTTCATACAGTTCCCAATAGGGAGTGTCCATTGGAGCCTTGCGTCCATTGATGGTTCGCATGGCGTGGACTATCTCGTCATTGTAGTAGAAATGTGCGCCGACTGGATAGGTGATTTGGTCATTGTAAGCAAGGATATTCTTGCCAGCCTCCAACACCTTCTCTATCTCATAGTTATCCGTCAGGTACTCTATGATGGAAGCCTCAGCAGCCTCCTCAGCTTGCGCAAGCCTCTCCTCCTTGCCACGGATAAGCTGGCTTAGAGCTTCTTCCGTGACAATGCTGAGATAGTCGTTGTTATTTAAATATCGCTTATACATTATTATATATCAATATGAAAAACCGCCATAGATAGGCGTTATAGTTGTTGCAATGCCGCCGCCCATGACTCCGTTCCGCTTCTGGAACTTATTCCAAGTGTCATTCAAGAACAGGCACAGGGCGTAGTCGAGGCAGTCTGAGAGGTGACCGTATTTCTCATACTTCACGCCGCTCTTCGGATCTGTCGCCTTAGCCTTGCACTTGGTTCCGTCGGCGTTCTTCTTCTGGTACACCAAGTCCTCGGTCAACCTACGGCATCGCATATCAATTAGGATCTCCCAGCCATCATAGCCATCAAACAGACTGTTAACGTATTCAAGTCGGGTGACTTGTGGCGGCTGCTTGGCAAGGAGCTTCTTCCTGGCACGAAGTACAGGATTGGCCATATTGCCCATGATGATGGTGTAGTTATTCACGCCTTCCTCGGTCTGCGTAGAGCGAGCCAGGCCAGCTGGGTCTCCAGTTATGAATAGACCACCCAAATGCTTTTCGGTTAAATACTTCTGCCCTATCTTTCTCGACAGCTTGGGGGTGTTGTTCTCCTTTACGTCAGGCTTGCCAAGTATTTCGTCCAGGACATAGACCTTCTTCTTGTCGTAGTCGATCTGGATGGAGAGTGTGGACATGAATGGTTGCACATTGAAGTCCCACGAGGAGATGATTGGTTTCAAGGGATTGTAAACCTTCTCCTTCAGATTGGTCACAAGATGCTTGCTACCATCGAAGCTCCAATAGGCAGCAGCCTCGTTGGTGTCAACAAAATCCCAGTTGCCATAAAGTAAACGACTTTTTGTAATCGGGTCGCTAATTTTATTCAAAGCTGCGACATACGATTGTACAAAGTTTTGATCAGGGTTGTCCCATACAGAGAAAGGCAGATAGGTCTCCCCTACTCTGCATCTTACAGGATTGCCATCGTCATCCTGCACAAATCTTGATCGCACCCAATTAATACAAGGGTTTGTTGTCATCAACATTCTTGCAGTTTTAAAAGTCTCGGATGTGCGCCAACGTAAACGAGAGAATAAGACTTCTATTGCTTTCTCTGAGATTTCCGAAACCTCGTCCACGAAAGCAATAGTGTACTCGGATGAGCCAAATCTTTCAAACTGTGGATCCGAAGGATTATCTGCCATCTCTTTCATAATAATTATGGAATTGTTCCAAAATGTCAGAGTTCCTTCAAGATTATTAATCTTATAATGCGTGCCCTCTACGAGTCCCCATTCCTTGCATACTTTCTTGATGGTATTGAATGTCGATTCCTTCAAGGACTTCAACGTCTTTCGAGCGACAACCGCACGAATATCTGGGAATCTAATACAGCTTGAAACAAGCCAAAAACTTCCGACGTAGCTCTTTCCACCACCAGCAGCTCCCCCACCCAAAATCAACTGAGGGAGGTCTTGCGAGCCACATTTGTCACATTGTGGTACAAATTTCGGATTGCCTTGCAAATCATAGCCAGATCGAACTTGAACGATATGTCCGCCACAATGAGGACAATAATCTGGCTGTAATAACTTCCAAAGCTCATATTGCCTCGGCGAAGGTTTAAAGTCAACCTTAATGTTGGTTGGAACTTTTAATTGTCCGTATACCATTATTACACCTTTATATATGATACTTAAAACCCGACCCTTCAAAAGAAAGAGTCGGGCAAAACTTAACAAATTTTATGTATGAAAACAAGCGTCTTACTTTGCAGCTGCGTCATAGATCTTCTCTACGACCAACCAGAAATCGTCTGGATAGGCTGTTGCAGGAAGCTCCTCGCAAGCCTTCTTCATAAGGGCAATCTCACTGTCCGTGAAATCCACCACCAACGGCTCGTCGGCATCCTTCTGGGCGTTCCAGACCACCTTCTGCTCTTCCTTCTCCTGGGAAATCTCATATTTCTTCAAGTCCTCATCGGTAAGAGCAACCTTTCTAAGAATCTCACGCTTCGTATTGAAGTCGATGAACGATGCAGTCTGCTGAGGAAGCAACTGCGGAATGTAAATCCTTTCTTTGATGTGAAGTTCCATAATGCTATTGTTTTGAATTATTTACTAAGAATAGCGAAAGCCAAGTTGGTTAGTTTGCGAAAATGCCATAAAAATGAAAACCGTGACAATATCTCTCGATAAAGCCACGGCGCATTATGTAAATCAAAGAATAAAACAATCTACCAATTCAAGATATTGTACTGCACGCCGACTCCTATATATGGAGAGAACTGGTTGAAATGATAGCCATAGCCTACCTGCACGCCAACACCCCAATGTTTCGTCTTATATTGAGTCAGAGTCTTGGTCTGCGTAACAACCACGTTCCTGCTATAGACCTTTATGCTATCAAGCCTTGGCAAATAGCCACTCACCCAAGCGTGGTAATTGCTGTCCTTGTATTCCTTCTGGGTCACAGGAAGCTCAACTTCAACAGTGTCGTTAAGCGGAACGGAATCATTCTTGACCGCCACTGGAACCTTGACAATGACGTACCTCACAATCGTGCTATCCTTCGCCACAGGTTTATAATAGGGAATCGTATCAATGTAAACTGCTGTGTCGGTCTTAGTCGAAGGTTCATCCACCTCCACATGAACATAATTCATGCAAAAGTAGATGAGCCAAACCATCAACAACAAAATTACAAGTACAAATATGATGCTTTGCTTTTTCATAAGCTACTGAATTTCTATGGTGATCTTCTCGCCACGCTTGCCAGCTGGAACGAAATACTTGTCCATGAGCTTTGTCCAAGTGCCTTGCGAATTGATTACCTTGCCAACAACCTTGTTCTCACCTACGAGAATACACCCTTCCGTATGGTCGGCAGTGTTTCCTGGATGGATGAGGATTCCCTCGAAGCTCGGCACATTCTCCAGGCGAGGAATCAGAGCCTTGTATTTCTTTGCGTATGGGTATTTGGCATAGTTCGAGAACTTGCTGGACACGACATTCATCACGACGTTGT
>CAVKLF010000040.1:0-19565 GCA_963657075.1 bacterium
ATCCACCTCTACGGTAGGCCAATCAAACTTCAAGGTATTGTATATCTTCTGGAGCGAGTTCATCTTCATATACTCGCATTCATTGCAACTGCAACCTATTCCACCCTCGCTTACCTCTGGTGGCACAGGATAGAAGATGACATCAGGACAATTACGCTCCAACTCGTGCAAAATACCAGCCTCTGTAGCGATGATATATTCCTTTATCTCTGGATGTTCCTCGGCATAATGCAACATCGTAGCGGTAGAACCCTTTACATCGGCAACGGCAAGCACTGGAGCCTTACACTCCAGGTGAGCCATCACCACGGCGTTAGGATGTTCCTCCTTGAGTTTTACGATAGCCTCCACAGAGAACTTCTCGTGTACGTGACATCCACCATTCCACAAGAGCATTTTACGACCAGTAACACTGTTGATGTAGTTTCCGAGATTATAGTCTGGACCGAAGATGAGTTTTTCGTCCTCAGGGAAACTGTCGATTACCTTCTTGGCATTACCACTGGTCACTACACAATCGGTCAAGGCTTTTACTGCTGCCGTAGTATTCACATAACTGATAACCTTGTATCCGGGGTGCTCTTCTTTATATTTCTTTAAGTCATCGGCCTTACAGCTGTCAGCAAGCGAACAGCCAGCGTTCAAGTCAGGACAAAGCACAGTTTTGTCAGGGCTCAAGAGTTTGCAAGTTTCTGCCATAAAATGTACACCACACATCACCATCACTTTGGCATCAGTCTCGGCAGCCTTGCGAGCTAGTGCCAAAGAATCCCCTACGAAGTTGGCAATATCTTGAATCTCGCCTACAGTATAATAGTGGGCGAGGATGATAGCGTCTTTCTCCTTGCAGAGCTTTCTAATTTCCGCCTTCAAATCTAAAGTTTCATCTACAGGCTCATCCACGTACCCTTTCTCTATCCATTCTTTTTTCACCATAACTTTATTATTATATTTCTTTATTTCTATTTCTTTTTAAAAGGAATATGAGGATGATGATATGACGTGGATAAGTGGATAAAAAATACGGTAAATATTTGCATATATCGTTATCCATATCTATCCATGAGTTATCCGCAGAGGGCCTTTATATCTTTTTGTTGGCTCTTAATGCATTAACCATATTATCAACATTTCCTCAATTTGGTGCAAAGTTAATAAGTTTATATCTTTTATCAATGAAAAAGTACTTAAAAGTTTCTTAAAAATGGATGATAAACTTGTGGATATCCGTATTTTGAGGTGTGTAGATGGTGGGCTGTTGATATTCTCGAAGTTATTAAAAAGTTATTAATAGTTTTTTCTTGCACTTATCCACAGGTTTTGGGGATAATAAAAAAGAGCAGAAATCCTGTGTAGTTTTCTGCTCTTTTAGGCTATGATATTTTCTCATTCTGTACTAATATACACCTAGTCTATATGATGAGAAGTTTATCTTTTTTGCTGAAGTATCTTTTCTATTTTTTCTACTACTATCTCTGGTGAGATGTTCTTCAAGCAGGCAAAATCGCCTCGCATACAAGGCTTGTTACCATAGATGCTGCAAGGTCGACAAGGCATATTGAGCTGTACGGCATTGTCAGGACTCTGATGCCACCCCATGAATCCTGCGTATGGATGGGTGGCTCCCCAAATGCTAACCACGGGTGTATTAACCAATGAGGCCAAGTGCATATTGGCACTGTCCATGCTCACCATCACTTTGAGATGGCTCATCAGGCAGAGTTCTTGCTTCAGTCCGTTGAGTTGTGCAGAGGCATTGATGACTTGTGAGTATTTTTCTGCCCATTCGTTCATTAATGGAGTCTCATTCTTACCACCGCCAAAGAGGAATATATGACCGTGTGGATAATCGTGGATAAGTCGTTGGATAACTTTCTCCATCAGCTGTACAGGATAAATTTTACCCTCATGCGCAGCGAATGGTGCAATACCTATCCATGGCTCTGTCAATGAGTTAGCCTCTATTGATTGAGTTTTATCCCCAGTTTCTAATATCGAAGCAGGAAGTGTGGATAAATCTCCCTTATCATTATCATAGATAGAGGAAAAATCCATCTTAATAGGATAACCTAGTTCGGCAAATACATCGGCATAGTTTTGAAAGGATGATGGTTGTTGTTTGAGAATCTTGCCCGATGCAGCTACTAGTTTGCGTTTACCTTTGCGATGCTTGTCGATGTGCGCCACTTTGAAACTCGCTAGATTGAAACGCATACGCAGATAGTCTGAGCGGAGTACGCTGTGCAAATCGGCTATAGCCGTGAATTGTTTGGCAATAAGGCGACGGTAGAGCGCATTCAGTCCTTTTATGCCCTTGTACTCTCCCTTAATGTCTGCTTCCATGAAGTTGACATTGGGCGCCAAGTGTTCGAAGAAAGAGCGTGCAAATGGGCGACTGAGTACTGTAATCCTCACGTTTGGATATTGTTTAGCCAAGGAATAAACAACAGGTACAGCCATGGCTACATCGCCCATGGCTGAAAATCTTATCACAAGGATATGCTCAGTCTTCATTGTTTTCTCTTATATATAATAAGGTGTAGGGAATTTCTTTTCGCCATACCTTATGTTAATGAACAGAATGTTACTTTTGATTGTAAAGTATAGGGTTGGTAGATGGGTCGTTGTACATCTTCATCTGTCGATATACCTTCATATATTTTCTACCAGCCTCTATGTCTTCCAATAGTTGGTCTATGGCAGTGGAAAGGTCTACTTGTTGTTCTAGAAGGACGTCAAGCTTAGCTTGGCATTTAGCCTTGTGTTCTTCTGAAGCCTCAGGACGTTCCACTTGCTCTTTCATATGATAAATCTTCAAGGCGAGAATGCTCAGGCGGTCTACCGCCCAAGCAGGACTTTCTGTATTGATGCGAGCGTCTGCCTGTACCTTTACCTCCTTATATACATCGCGGAAATAAGAGTCTATTTGCTCAACGAGATCTGTACGGTCCTGGTTACTTTTGTCTATGCGACGCTTCAAGACGAGAGCCTCGTTAGGGTCAATCTGAGGGTCACGGATGATGTCTTCAAAATGCCACTGCACGGTATCTATCCAGTTTTTAAGATAGAGGCGATTCTCTATCGTGCCTTCTTTGAAAGGATTTTGGATAGGGGTATCAATGTTGTCCTTGATATGATAATCGGCTATCGCCTGATTAAAAATCTGATTGGCTTTTTCTGTAAATGTCATACGGTTTGAATATGTTTAATTAAATACTCCACAAAAGTAACAATTTTATCTTGAATTGCCAACAAAAAAGAGAAAAAAGGCGAAAAGAGTGCACAGTTTAGGGGTGTTTGTGCACTAAAAGGTACTTTTTTCCCTAAAATATTTGTGTATATCAAAAAAAAAGTGTTCCTTTGCACTCGCATTTTTAATTAGAAATTGATTTATAAACATTTTAAAAGTTACAATTATGTCAGAAATTGAAAGCAAAGTAAAGGCAATTATCGTAGATAAGCTCGGTGTTGATGAGGCAGAAGTTAAGCCAGAGGCAAGCTTCACAAATGATCTCGGTGCAGATTCATTGGATACAGTAGAGTTGATCATGGAGTTTGAGAAGGAGTTCTCTATCTCTATTCCAGACGATAAGGCTGAGAAGATTGCTACTGTAGGTGATGCTATCGCTTACATCGAGGAGAACGCTAAGTAATTTAGCCACTAAATTATAATAAATGGAATTAAAGAGAGTTGTTGTAACAGGTCTCGGTGCCGTAACTCCATTGGGAAATAATCCAGAGGATACTTGGAATAACCTTCTCGCTGGAAAGAGCGGTGCTGCCCCTATTACTCATTTCGATACAACCCTTTTCAAGACCAAGTTTGCTTGCGAGGTTAAAGACCTGAACGTCAACGAATGGATTGACCGTAAGGAGGCTCGCAAGCTTGACCGTTACACTCAGTTGGCTATGATTGCTGCCATGCAGGGTGTAAAGGATGCTAATATCGATCTTGAAAAGGAAGACTTAGACAATGTAGGTGTTGTCTTTGGTGTAGGTATCGGTGGTATCAAAACATTCGAGGACGAAGTGAAGTACTATGGTACTCACGAGGAGAATGGTCCTAAATTCAACCCATTCTTCATCCCTAAGATGATCGCTGATATCGCTTCTGGTCAGATTTCTATCCACTTTGGATTCCACGGACCTAACTACACTACTACGTCTGCATGTGCTTCTTCAAGCAATGCTTTGGCAGATGCCTTCAATTTGATTCGTCTTGGCAAGGCAAACATCATCGTTAGCGGTGGTGCTGAAGCTGCTATTTGTGCTTGTGGCGTAGGTGGTTTCAACGCTATGCATGCATTGTCTACACGTAATGATGATCCTGAGCATGCTTCACGTCCATTTAGCGCAAGTCGCGATGGATTCATCATGGGCGAGGGTGCTGGCTGCTTGATTCTTGAGGAGTTGGAGCACGCTAAGGCTCGTGGTGCGAAGATTTATGCAGAAATGGTAGGCGAAGGTGAGAGTGCTGATGCTTATCATATCACAGCTTCTCATCCAGAAGGTCTTGGTGCAAAGCTCGTTATGGAACGTGCATTGGCAGACGCTAACCTCAAGCCTGAGGATATCGACTATATCAATGTTCACGGTACATCTACCCACGTAGGTGACATCTCTGAGGCTAAGGCAATCAAGGAAGTTTTTGGTGAAGCAGCTTACAAGCTCAACATCAGTTCTACCAAGTCGATGACAGGTCACCTCCTCGGTGCTGCTGGTGCAGTAGAGGCTATGGCTTGTGTGCTTAGTGTGAAGAATGATATCGTTCCTCCTACTATCAACCACGAAGAGGGTGATGAGGATCCAGAGCTCGATTACAACTTGAACTTTACCTTCAATCAAGCTCAGAAGCGTGAGGTTCGTGCAGCATTGAGCAATACATTCGGATTCGGCGGTCACAACTGCTGTGTTGTATTCAAGAAGTATGCTGAATAATTTTATAGATAGAATAAAGCTCTCTTTCCGAAAGGACAAAGAGCTTTATTTTTCTTTGTATGAAATCCTTGGTTTCTATCCACACGACATCAGTTACTACAAGCTTGCCTTGATGCATAAGAGTATTATGCACCGTAACAACAAGGGCAAGCCTGTCAATAACGAGCGCCTTGAGTTCTTAGGTGATGCCGTATTGGATGCTGTAGTGGGCGACATAGTGTATCAGCACTTTCCTGGCAAGCGTGAGGGATTCCTTACGAATACCCGAAGCAAGCTCGTGCAGCGCGATACACTCAACAAACTAGCCCAGGAGATGGGTATCAACCAGCTGATTCTTTCCAATGGACACAGTTCTTCTCATAACAGCTATATGGGAGGAAATGCGTTTGAGGCATTGGTTGGTGCCGTCTATCTGGATCGCGGTTATAATGCCTGCATGTACTTTATGCAGAATCGTATCTTGGCACAAATGATAAACATCGATAAGGTGGCTTACAAGGAGGTTAACTTCAAGAGCAAGCTTATCGAATGGAGCCAGAAAAACCGTGTGAACCTAGAGTTTGTGCAGCTCGACCAGCAGAAGGATAATAATGGTAGTCCTATCTTTACTTATCAGGTAGAGATAGAGGGTGTGAAAGGTGGTATAGGCAAGGGCTACTCCAAGAAGGAGAGTCAACAGATTGCCTCTAAGGATACCCTCGATCAATTGCGTAAGAAACCACAGTACATCGATGCTGTATTTTCTGCCAAGGCTAATCGTACAAAGATGGAAGAAGAACCTGTAGAGATTGTGCCCAGCACAGATGTACAGGAGAATTTCATTATTTCCAAGGACTCATCAGAGAAAACTAAGGGTGAGAAACATATCAATGTTTTTCATGAAGAGGTTTACTCGGAGAAGCCTTCCAGGAAGAAAAATGAAAAACCTGCTGAATCCATCATTGCAACAAGTAATGATGAATTTGATTTGAGTGATATCTCAGCCGAGCCTAAGGAAATGTCTCGGGAAGACATCATAGCAGCTGCCGAGGCGGCTGCCTTTGCTGAGGAATAAAAGAAAGTCGCCCTGTAAAGATGCAAGTATTGGATATGGAATACTTTAGTCTTTGCAGGGCGACTTTATTATTGCATTTATTCCCCTTTTAATATTAAAAAATAGTAAAAACTTTCTCTATATCAAAAGTTTAAATTACTTTTGCATCTACTTAAGTGATATATATATCTAGATATGAGTTTAACATCTATAGTAAGCAATGTCTTCAAGCCACGCCAAAAGAGTTTGGAGAGATATATTCATGATGCTGAAGAATTGCAGCATCAGGTGCTTATGCACCTTTTGGAGAAAGGGAAAAATACTGAATATGGCATAAAACATCTGCTTAACAATACCAATAGTTATGATAAGTTCACACAGAATGTACCTGTCAATACTTACGAAGAATTGAAGGGGGATATTGACCGTATGCGCCATGGTGAGAAGGATGTTCTCTGGCCTGGACTGGTAAAATGGTATGCTAAGTCATCGGGTACTACCAACGATAAGAGTAAGTTTATCCCAGTTTCGCATGATGGTCTGCACAATATCCATTATAAGGGTGGATTTGATGCTGTGGCGTATTATCTGCGTAACAATCCAAAAAGTAAGATATTCGATGGAAAGAGTCTTATTTTGGGTGGTAGCCATTCGCCTAACTATAATGTGTCGGGTAGTCTGGTGGGCGACTTGAGTGCTATTCTTATAGAGAACATCAATCCGCTGGCGAACATGGTGCGTGTGCCCAAGAAGGAGACGGCTCTTTTGAGCGACTTCGAGGTAAAACGCGACCGTATCGCTCATGAGACGATGAATAAGAACGTGACCAATATTTCGGGTGTTCCCAGCTGGATGCTCAGCGTATTGGTACGTGTGATGGAACTTACTGGCAAGCAGCATTTAGAGGAAGTCTGGCCTAATCTGGAGATGTTTTTTCATGGGGGAATCGCCTTTACTCCTTATCGCAAGCAGTATGAAAAGCTCATTACGTCACCTAACATGCACTATATGGAGACCTATAATGCCAGTGAGGGATTCTTTGGCTTGCAGGATGATCCTAACGACAAGGCGATGTCGCTCATGATAGATTATGATGTGTTCTACGAGTTTATCCCGATGGATGAGTTTGGACAGGACAATCCTACCATCGTGCCTCTTTGGGGTGTAGAGGTAGGCAAGAACTATGCGATGGTTATTACTACCTCTTGTGGATTGTGGCGATATTTGATAGGCGATACGGTGCAGTTTACAAGCACTAACCCATATAAGTTTGTCATTACGGGCAGAACCAAGTATTTCATCAATGCCTTTGGAGAGGAACTTATCATGGACAATGCCGAGAAAGGATTGGCTTATGCTTGCGAGAGGACGGGTGCACAGGTAGCCGAATATACTGCTGCTCCTGTGTATATGGACCGTAATGCAAAGTGCCGCCATCAGTGGCTCATCGAGTTCTCACAGGAGCCATCCAGTCTCGATGAATTTGCCAGTCTCCTAGACCGCAAGTTGCAGGAAATCAATAGTGATTACGAGGCTAAGCGATTCCATGATGTTACGCTCCAGCATCTGGAGATTGTAAAAGCGAAGCCAGGGCTCTTCAACGATTGGCTCAAGAGCAAGGGCAAGCTAGGCGGACAGCATAAGATACCTCGTCTGAGCAATAGTCGCAAGAACATCGATGAAATGTTGGCGATGAACAATAAAGGCTATGAATAAAGTAGGGGGCTCATTCGGCTCGTATAGTCATGTTTCTACCCCTGTGGTAATTCAATGAATATAATAATGTTAGATTATCAAGAAATAAAGAGCAAGTTGAAGGAAAATAAACTCTATCTTCCTTTCTACGTGATGGCTTTCCTATTGTTGGTCTCCTGTGCCAAGATGGGACAGCCTGATGGTGGATGGTATGATGAGACACCTCCTAGGGTGATAGGTGCCACGCCAGCCGATGGTGCTGTCAACGTAAAGGAAAAGAAGGTGAACATCTATTTTGACGAGTTTATCAAGGTAGACAATCCTACCGAGAAAGTGGTGGTATCGCCTCCTCAGCTCGAAGTACCTGAGATAAAGGGAGCAGGAAAGCGTATACAGGTATCGCTCGTAGACTCGCTAAAGCCCAATACCACCTATACCATCGACTTCTCTGATGCCATCAGCGACAACAACGAGGGCAATCCCATGGGAAATTATACCTATAGTTTCTCTACGGGCGGTGTGATCGACACGATGGAAGTTTCGGGCTATGTATTGGAGGCGGAAAACCTTGAGCCTATCAAGGGAATCCTGGTGGGCCTGTATGCCGACCAAGCTGATTCGGCTTTCAAGACCAAGCCGATGCTCCGTGTGAGCCGCACCGATAGCCGAGGCAGATTCGTTATCAAGGGTGTGGCGCCAGGCTCTTATCGTATCTATGCCTTGCAGGATATGGATGGCAACTATATGTACAATCAGAAGAGCGAGAAACTTGCCTTCAGCCACGATATCATTGTGCCATCCAGCAAACCTGATGTGAGACAAGACACCACCTGGCTAGACACACTGCACATCAAGACGATAGAGCAAGTGAACTATACCCACTTCTTGCCCGACAACATCGTGCTAAAGGCATTTACCGCTCTGCAGACTGATAGATTTTTCTTGAAACAAGAGCGTAAGCAAGCTAATAACTTCACCTTGTTTTTCAGCTATGGCGACTCTATTCTGCCCCAAATTAGAGGACTCAACTTTCAGGCAGATAGTGCTTTCATCTTGGAGGCTTCCGAGAAGGGCGATACTTTGACCTACTGGCTGAAGGATACGGCGTTGGTAAACCAAGACACACTCAGTATAGAGTTGACTTATCGGACGACGGACAGTCTTGGAGTACTTCAAAATCAGACAGATACGATAGAAATACTTTCGAAAGAGCCATACGCCAAACGGCTGAAGGCCAAAGAGAAGGAGATAGCTGAATGGACTAAGCAACAAGAGAAACTAAAGAAGAAGGGACAACCATACGATTCGATAATGCCCATTAAGCCACTGGATGTACAAGTGAGCGTTTCCTCGCAGCTAGACCCAGACAAGAACGTTACCTTTACCTTCCCTACTCCGTTGGCCAAACTGGATACGGCAGCCATTCATCTCTATGCCAAGCATGATACCCTTTGGTATCGGGCACCTTTGGAATTCAATGATTTAGGAAATAGAAAGTATCAGTTGCGAGGTGAATGGCGACCCGATATAGAGTATAGTTTGGAAGTGGATTCTGCTGCTTTTGAAGACATCTACGGGTTGGTTTCCAAGTCTATTAAGCAAGGTTTTAAGGTCAACTCGCTCGATACCTATGGTACATTACTGGTCAATATCACCAGTCTAAACGACCAACCTCTTCTGGTACAACTGCTGAATGGGCAAGACCAGATGGTCAAGGAAGTGAAGGCGGTAAATGGCGTGGCAGAGTTCTATTATCTGAAGCCAGAGAAGTATTATATGCGCCTCATTGTAGACCGCAACAACAATGGCAAGTGGGATACAGGCGATTATGACCAGGATAGACAAGCTGAGGAGGTGTATTACTATCCAGAAACTATCGAGTGTAAGGCGAAGTGGGACCTGACGGAGAGTTGGGATCCTCTAGCTCGCGAACTGTCTCGCCAGAAGCCTGGTGCCATTACCAAGCAGAAGCCTGACAAGGAGAAGAAAGTTAAAAACCAAAATGCAGACCGTGCCAAGAAGCTTGGCATAGAATACGTTCCTAAAATGTAGAAGGATATGAAGTTGTTTAAGTCATTTATGGTAGCTATGTTGCTACTATTGGTCAATACTTCTGTATCGGCCCAGTGTACGTTTCGCAATACAGCATTCAAGTCGGGCGAGTTCTTGACTTATAATCTGTATTACAACTGGAAGTTTGTATGGGTAAAGGCTGGCATTGCCAGTATGTCTATCGTGCAGAGTACACACAATGGAAAGCCTGCCTATCGTGGGTCTTTGGTAACAAGAGGCAACAAGAAAGTGGACGATTTCTTTGTGCTTCGTGACACCTTGCTTTGCTATTCGGGTACCGATATGGCTCCTTTATACTTTCGCAAGGGAGCTCGCGAGGGAAAGCGATATACGGTAGATGAGGTGTTCTATAATTATGCTGGTGGAAAGTGCAATGTAAAGATGCATTATCAGAACAAGGATGGCAACCACTCCTGGAAGAATGAGTCTTATAATGACTGTGTATTTGATATGCTCAATATCTTCCTGCGTGCCCGTAGTTTCGACCCAGCCAATTGGAAGACGGGTTATAGCGTAAAATTCCCTATCGTAGATGGTGGTGGTCGCAACAATGCTCAACTTAAGTTTACGGGCAAGGTAACGGTAAAGGCTGACAATGGTGTGAAATATCGTTGTCTGCGTTTGGCTTATCAGGAATTGGAAGACGGTAAATATAAGAAGATAGTAGACTTTTATGTAACCGATGATGACAATCATATCCCTGTTCGACTGGATATGTTCTTGAAATTCGGTAGTGCCAAGGCTTTTCTCTTAGGTGCCAAAGGTGTAAGAAGTCCACTCACTTCCGTCGTAAAGTAAAGAGAATAGCAGTACTCTAAAACTGGCTCAGGGGAGACTATGTTGGACAGACTGTCTGGCTAGGACAGGCAGACTATCCAACAGAGACAGGCAAGCTAACATAGGCTGATAGACTTCTCTACATCCTCTCGGCTTATACTGCAAGCCGAGAGCTTTTTCTCATTTTGACCGCACACCGCACTGAGTACATTGTAACATGTTGTCATTCAGATAGTTTACCCTTGTGCGGTGTAGTCCTCACACCGCACGGAGACCGCACAACACAGCACTGCCTTCATTTCTTGGCATCGAGGTTGTGATTTGTGCGGTCTCCGTGTGGTCTCCGTGTGGTGTTAGGGCACCACCGCACTGCTATAACGCATTTATAATCAGTAGGCTACAGCGTTTTTGTGCGGTGTGCGGTCTTTTTCCACAAACTCTTGCAGGTGAGCAGAAAATGTTCAAATGTACCCCCAACTCCGTACATGTTCCCGAAACCCTCCCTGAAGATATTGCCCCGGATCATATCCGTGAGCCGCAGGACGATGATGACGGCATAGAGATGCCGAGAAGTTAAGGAACAACAAAGGAATCTTGTCATAAGTAAGTAGGGCTGTTGTCCCCTAAATTCCCCCTAAATTCCCTTAACTTCTTTAACTTCCTACACTTCAGAAAGCTGAATTATATTATCTTCCTAGGAGAATCTTCTTGATATCGTTGAGCTTATTCAGAGCCTCCACCGGTGTGAGGTTGTTCACATCCAAGCCAAGGATTTCGTCTCGTATCTGAGTCAATACTGGGTCATCGAGCTGGAAGAAACTAAGTTGCACGCCATCCTTCGGTTCGTCGAGGTGCTGCATATTTGGCTTGCCAGCCCCTCCTACCCCAGCATTATCATCTTCTAATTGCTTTAGAATAACGTTCGCACGCTTTACGATGCTGCGAGGCATGCCGGCTATCTCAGCTACATGGATACCGAAGGAGTGCTCACTGCCGCCTGGTTCCAGTTTGCGGAGGAAGATAACCTTGCCGTCTACCTCCTTCACACTCACGTTGAAGTTTTTGATGCGAGGAAAGTTCTTCTCCATCTCATTCAGTTCGTGATAGTGGGTAGCGAAGAGGGTGCGAGCCTGTGCCTTCTTGTGCTCGTGTAGATATTCTACGATGGCCCAAGCGATGGAGATACCGTCGTAGGTAGAGGTGCCTCGTCCCAACTCATCGAAGAGAACCAGCGATCGAGGAGATACATTATTCAAGATGTTGGCAGCCTCAGTCATTTCCACCATAAAGGTAGACTCGCCGAGCGAGATGTTGTCGCTGGCTCCCACACGAGTGAATATCTTGTCTACCAAGCCCACTCTCGCACTCTCTGCCGGCACGAAACATCCCACCTGTGCCAGTAACACGATGAGGGCTGTCTGGCGCAAGAGGGCAGACTTACCAGCCATATTGGGTCCCGTAATCATCATGACCTGCTGCTTCTCGGTGTCGAGCAGTACGTCGTTTGGCACATAACGGTCACCTAGCGGAAGCTGAGTCTCGATGACAGGATGGCGGCCTTGCTTGATGTCTAGTATCTCCGAGTCGTCGATGACGGGGCGCACGTAGTGGTTCTCGTCTGATGCCTTGGCAAAAGAGAGCAGGCAGTCCATACGTGCTATGAGGTTGGCATTGATTTGTATCTGTGGAATGTACTCTTGCATCGCCACCATCAACTCATTGAAGAGCTGGGTCTCCAGTATCAGTATTTTCTCGTCTGCCCCGAGTATCTTCTCCTCGTATTCCTTCAGTTCCTGCGTGATGTATCGCTCGGCCTGCGCAAGGGTCTGTTTGCGGATCCATTCCTCCGGCACTTTGTCCTTGAAGGTATTTCTTACCTCTAGATAGTAGCCGAATACGTTGTTGTAGCCCACTTTCAGGCTGGAAATGCCCGTCTGCTCTATCTCACGTTCCTGTATCTTGAGCAGATAGTCCTTGCCGTGGCGACTGATGGAGCGCAGGTCATCGAGTTCGGCATTGTAGCCGTCGGCGATGACATCGCCCTTGTTCACGAGCTGTGGAGGGTCTGGCTGAATCTCCTTGGCTATGCGGTCTCGCAAGGTCTCGCAGAGGTTCAGTTGCTCCCCTACCCGCTTCAAGGCATCGTTTTTGGCATATTGGCAAGCGGTTTTGATGGGCTGGATAGCTTCGAGCGCATTCTTCAGTTGCACCACCTCACGAGGTGATACTCTGCCCACAGCCACCTTGGAGATGATACGCTCCAGGTCGCCGATGCGATGCAGCTGGTCATCTAGCAGCTGGCGGAACTCTGGTTCCTTGAAGAAGTACTCCACGATGTCGAGTCGTTCGTTGATAGGTCTAACGTCTTTTAAAGGGAATACTAACCATCTTCTAAGCATTCGCCCACCCATAGCCGTCACCGTGCGGTCTACCACATTGAGTAGCGACGATCCGTCCTCCTGCATCGGGGCTACCAGCTCCAGGCTTCGGATGGTAAAGCGATCCATGCGCACGAATTTATCCTCCTCGATGCGCGAGAGGGCTGTGATATGGTTGATTTGTGTGTGCTGGGTAATCTCCAGATACTGCATGATGGCACCGCTGGCGATGATACCATTCTTGAGGTGCTCCACGCCAAAGCCTTTCAGCGACTTGGTCTTGAAGTGACCGAGGAGTTTTTGGCGTGCCGTCTGTTCGGTAAATACCCAGTCGTCGAGTTCGAAGGTGCAGTATTTGTTGCCGAAGCTTTGCTCAAACTTCTGTTTCATGGCACGGTCGTAGAGCACCTCCTTGGGTTGGAAGTTGCCCATCAGTTTCTCTACATAATCGGGCGTTCCTTCGCCTGTGAGAAACTCGCCCGTAGAGATGTCGAGGAAGCTTACGCCGCAGGCTGTCTTGCCGAAGTGGACGGCGGCAAGGAAGTTGTTCTCCTTGTAGTTCAGTACATTATCGCCCATTGCCACACCTGGGGTAACGAGTTCGGTAATGCCGCGCTTCACCATCTTGTCCATCTGGCTCAGCCCTTTCTTTCCTTTTATCTCCTGGCGCTTCTTCTTCGGGTCTTCCAGCTGGTCGCATACAGCCACACGCTTGCCAGCCCTGATGAGCTTGGGCAGGTAGGTGTCGAGTGCGTGATGCGGAAAGCCTGCCATCTCGGTAGAGCCTGTGGTACCGCCATTGTTGCGTCGGGTCAGGGTGATACCGAGGATACGCGATGCCTCGATGGCATCTTCGCAGTAAGTTTCGTAGAAGTCGCCGCAGCGGAAGAGCAGCAATGCCTCGGGATGCTTGGATTTCATCTCGAAGAATTGTCGCATCATGGGCGTAAGACCTTTATCGTTGTTTGCCATTATCTTAGTTTGTTCTTTATCTGTTGTTATGTTTTATTTTTCATTTAGCAATACTCCCCCTTAAACCATAGGTAGTATATAGGGTCTACAAATACGAATTCATCCCTTTGCTTTTCGATGATGTCCTTGTTTTGTAGCGTCTTCTTGTTCTTTACTATCGTATTGGGATTGCCCAGATGATAGATTTGCTTCACGGCTTGCGACGAAAAGTGCTGTTTTCCATCGGCGATAGCCTTGAGCATCTCTAGTTGTGTAGAACTCAAGTTCTCGGTGTCGTTCTGAAACATTGGGGTGTTGATGTTGAGTACTTGTTTTAGTCCAAGGGCAAACACCTCTTCGGTTACCTCCGATGACGTAAAACTCCAGATGAAGTAACAGAGTTGTTGCAGATACCACGAGTGGCATGATACCGTATCACATATCCTTTCTGCCAAGTCTGGGGATATCGACTTGCCTGTCTTCTCAAAAGATAGCTGAATGAACGGAATCCAATGTTCCTTGGCTATCTTCTGCATGAATATCACCTGCCCGAAACGATAGAAGGGGCTGTTGGAATTGTTGAAGATATTGAGCATCATGTTTCTCTTGCTGCCGTATAGACAGTAAGAGGTGAGCTGTTGCTGTTGCCACACCGAGCGCATCTTTCCTTCCATGTCTTTGTATTCCGGGAGGTTGGCCAACTGCTGGAACTCATCGATACAAACGATAATCTTGATGCCCTTCTCCTTGGCAAGCATCTCTGGTAGTTGCAGGATAGTCATCTTGTCGCGCTCCTGTGGAACGAACTTCAGGTCGAAAGCCATGAAGTCTGTCACTTGGTCATTGATTACGACTTGAGGTATCACGCCTGTCAAAAATTTCTTTGCGTCGTCTATCCATCGCTCTACTTTTGTTGAGGCGCAAGCGATTACTTGGCTGGCAAATGTGCGGTAGAACTCTGCCTCCGAACCGATGCTGAAGGCGTCGATGTAGCAAACCTTGGTATTTTTGTCTTCCGCAGAAAACTCATCCATAGCCTTCTTTACGAGCGAAGACTTTCCCCATCGGCGTGGTGAAATCAGCATCACGTTGATATGGGAGGACAGCAATTGCTTAAGCAAAGCCCTGTCTTCCTCGCGGTCGATAAAGTTCTCATTGGTAGCCAGCGTACCGAATTGAAATGGTGACTGATATGCTATCATACTTTTGATATTTGCCACAAAATTACAAAATATTACCCAAAGGTAAGTTACCCTAGGGTAATATTTAGGTATTTTTAAGCCAAGTCCAGGGCTACCGCTTGGGCTTCGCCACTGGCCTTACGGAGCCCCCTATGGAGCGGTCGTTCATGTAGTAGGAGTAATGGCCTAGGTTGAAGTACAGGCAGTAAGCCTCGCCATCGGAGCGAGGGGCGAGGGTGCTGGTCCAGTAGATGGCATCCTCGTCTGCCTTGTAGTAGTTTTTGCCGTTGTGTGCCCCCGATGCTGGTAGAAAGATGGTGTTGCCGTTGCGCACGCTCTTCACCTCATATCCCTTGATGGTGTCGCCCTTGGCTGTGGTTTTAGCCGTCCAAGTCCAGGTGCAGTTGGCGGTATCGCCCAGCTCCTGCAGATCCTTATAGGTAGGCATGCGGCAATCTTTGCCCCAAAGCACAGAAGCGGCATCGTCGGTGCCATTTCGATAGGTGGCCTGCGAATAGTCTTCCTTTACCTGAGTCTCGCCCCAGGCATACTGGTTGCCGAAGTCGGTCTCGTTTTCCGCTCCGATATTCGTCTCCGCCCAGAGCAAACCGCTTGGCAGTTGGAGGTCTACAAACCGATGTCCGTCCACTTCCGCGTACTTTCCTGCATGAGTTGAGGCGCAACCTGTTAGCGCCATACTTGCCAAAAAGGCCAGCAGCAAGCCAGCCCACATCGTGATGTTTCTTTGCATGATTCTCTTGCTTCTCTGTTTCATATACACCTTGTTTCTAGTACTGTGCAAAAATATAAATTATTGCCCAAAGTTAACCGTCCAGAGAGCAACATTTAGTTATTTTTAAACCAACACCTCACGCTATCTGCCAATAAATGTGTATTTTTGCAACATGAAAAGAAAAGAGATATTCATCGGTGCGATATTGCTTGTTTGCTGCGTGCTCGTGGCAATAGGCATGACCATGCGTACACACGAGGAAATCACTCCCCCGCCCACCATCGCCCCGAAGATAGCCGCCTATATAGCCAGCCACCCCCTGCAGAAGGATTCTGTGCAGAAGCCTAAGCCGATAGTGAAGAAGATGGACTTCAGCATCTCTGGCATATTGACAGATACTGATGGAAACCCTGTGGCGGATGTCATCGTGAGCGATGGCTACAACTGCGTAAAGACCGATTCGCTGGGGCGATACCAGATGAAAAGAGATTCACTGGCCCGCTTCATCTACTACACCGTGCCAGCCTACTGCGAGGTGCCCACCCACAGCGAGACCGACCGCACGGCTTGTTTCTACCAAGCCGTCTCTGCGAATAAGAAGAAATACGATTTTACCTTAACCCGCCTGCCTAATGGCAAGGAGACGAGTTATCAGATGATAGTCATCGGCGACCCGCAGGTTACCAATGCCTACAGCCCCTACTACACCTCGCCCGATGACAACCCCATCCAGAAGAGCGATGTGGAGCGATTTACTACCCAGACGATGGCAGACATCAAGCAGACCATCGGCAATATGAAGAAAGGTACGCCCGTATATGGACTCAGCATGGGCGACGACGTGCAGTATTATGGTGGCTACAATGCCCAGTTGGAACGGCAGATACGTGAGGCGCTAGGGTCTTCAGACATGCGCCTATTCTCCGTCATCGGCAACCACGACCAGGACGGCAAGGCGCTCTACAAGCATAAGTGGGAGGAGAACTTCGGCCCCACCGACTACTCCTTCGACCGAGGCGACGAACACTACGTTTGCATCAATAATTGCTTCTTTACCAAGGGAAAGGCATATTATTCGCCTGGCGAACTGCACGAGAGTCAAGTGCGCTGGCTGAAACAAGACCTTGCCCTCACCCCGAAGGGCAAGAAGGTAGTACTCTGTTATCACATACCTTTCACCTTTGGCAATGCGCCCTATAAAAAGGCTTCTCCCCTCGGTATCGAGAGCGAGAAGGGGCATTATGCCTCCTCCCGTCTCACTCAGCTCTTATCCCTCTTAAAGGAATTTCAGGGTGGATATGAGCTGTTTTGCGGCCACACCCACTTTGCCTGCAACCATGAGATCAATCACAACGGCGAGCCGGTGATGGAACATTGTCATGCTGCTGCTTGCGGCAACATCTGGCAGTCGAACATCAATATCTGCGGCACGCCCAATGGCTACTATGTCTATAGTTTTGTGGGAACCCGTATCGCCGACTGCTACTATAAGGGCACTTTCTGGGATAAGTCGAAGCAGATGACCCTCTTCCGGGCCCAGACCGACTTCAATGGCGAGTCGTATGCCGAGGATTGGTCGCTGGCCAAGGATAAAAACGTATTGGTGGCTAATGTCTTCAATGCCGACAGCCACTGGCGCGTGGTGGCAGTAGAAGACGGAAAAGAATATCCTATGAAACGAATCAGCGGCAAAGGGCAGGATGCCTTTGCCGCTGGTTATCATCACAAATATGCTCAGAGCGTATCATATTGGTTCATCAGCAAGCAGAACAGCTATCTCATCATGAACCACCTCTATTATTATATCCCGCAGAATCCGAAGGCCAAGATTACGGTCAAGGCCAGCAATCCTTACGGGCGTACCTATACCGCCCGAAGCTCGGAGGCTGTAGCCGAACCTTTCTTCAACTACGCCCATTACTACGAGCGAGAACATCAGAAATGATGCTCCAGTGAAATCTTACTTATTGAGTTTCCAGGTCACACCGTCCTTGGTGTCTTTCACCTCAAATCCGGCTCCTGCCAGGGCATCGCGTATCTGGTCGCTGGTAGCCCAGTCTTTGGCTGCCTTGGCCTTGGCACGCAGGTCGAGTACCATATCCACCACCTTGCCGTAAGCCTCCTCGCGGGCATCGTTGTTGGCACCCTTCTCGCTCTTCAGGCCCAGCAGGTCGAAGGTGAAGAGATGCATCGTGTCGGCGAGTTCCTTCAGGTCGTCGGCGGAGATGTTGGCCTTGTGGTCGAGGGCTGTGTTGATGATGTGGCAAGCCTCGAAGAGGTAGCTGATGACGAGCTGTGTCTGGAAGTCGTCGTTCATCGCGTCGTAGCAACGCTGGCGCAACTCGCTTACAAATTTCTTCACCTGATCATCGCTCTGCTTGGCCACGGGTACACGCTCCAGGTCGGTGATGCCGTTCATCAGTCGCTCCAGTCCCTTCTGGCTTGCCTTCAGAGCATCGTTGGAGAAATCCACGGTGCTGCGGTAGTGGGCAGAGAGGATGAAGAAGCGGATGGTCATGGCAGAGTAAGCCTGCTCCAGACTGTCGTGCTGGCCTGTGAAGAACTGCTCCAGGGTAATGAAGTTGCCCAGGCTCTTGCCCATCTTCTGTCCGTTGATGGTAATCATGTTGTTGTGCATCCAGTAGTGTACCATCTGGTCGCCCTGCGAAGCCACAGCCTGTGCTATCTCGCACTCATGGTGAGGGAATACCAAGTCCATGCCGCCGCCGTGAATGTCGAAGTGCTTGCCCAGGTACTTTCTGCCCATGGCCGTACACTCACAGTGCCAGCCTGGGAAGCCGTCGCTCCAAGGACTGGGCCAGCGCATGATATGCTCGGGCGAAGCCTTCTTCCAGAGGGCGAAGTCGGCCTGGTTTTTCTTCTCGCCGATGCCGGCAAGCTCGCGGCTCTCGTTGATGACGTTCTCCAGGTTACGGCCCGAGAGAATGCCATACTTATGGTCTTTATTGTACTTCTCGATGTCGAAGTAGATGGATCCGTTGCTTTCGTAGGCGTAGCCGTTGTCGAGAATCTCTTGCACCAGCTGCTCCTGCTCGATGATATGGCCCGTAGCGTGAGGCTCGATGCTAGGTGGCAATACGTTGAGTGCCTCCATGGCATCATGGTAGCGGTTGGTGTAGTACTGGGCTATCTCCATCGGCTCCAACTGTTCTAGTCGTGCCTTCTTCTCTATCTTGTCGTCGCCCTCGTCGGCATCGTGCTCCAAGTGGCCCACGTCGGTGATGTTTCTCACGTAGCGCACCTTATAGCCCAAGTGCTTGAGATAGCGGAAGAGTATGTCGAAGGTGATGGCTGGGCGCGCATGGCCCAGGTGTGGGTCGCCATATACGGTAGGGCCACAAACATACATGCCCACGTTGGGAGCGTGGAGCGGAGTGAATCTCTCTTTCGTACGTGTGAGAGTATTATAGATTAGTAATTTCTGTTCCATCTTCTATGTATATTATCTTTGTATTATTGTTATTTGGATGCAAAGTTAATGCTTTTTTCTGAGTTATCGGGCTATTTGCCCGCAAAATGTTGGGATAATAAGGAAAAATATGATGACGATGGCATCTATCAGCCAGAGCAGAGTAGCTCGTGTATATAGCGGATGCTAGATGGTTATCCTAGGAATAAGTCTTCCATGGTCAACTCTCGCTGCATGCTGCCTCGCCTTATGCAAAACGCATCTTGCCCTGCTATAAAACCCCTGTCGGCCTACTAACAAACCCACAGAAGCCTACTACCTACTACTTCGCCTAAGCTTTATTTAGCTAAATATAAGTTAGGCGAAGCTAAATATA
>CAVKLF010000041.1:0-19545 GCA_963657075.1 bacterium
CAGCTCTCGTAGAGAGCGATAACTTCTCTTAACTCCCCTTAACTTCCCAACTTTCGGTACTTCAGAAAGTTGAGTTAATAATTAGCCTAACCGATACATAGTAATCGGATGGCTAGCAAAGAGGAGCGTAAAAGTCCTTCTGAAATGAGTGAATGAAAAGGGAGGAGTGAGACATCAACTGTAAAGTAATAGTATAAAAACAAGTTGGTAGAGTTGTCTCTTGTTGTCTCTGTTGTCGTAGAATCAAAAAGCTCTATTGGCGTAGCATTTGATTTGTTACGACTATGATTTGTGATTGGTTTACGACCACAGGGACAAAAAAGACAACAGGAAATGAGACAAAGATGTACCAAGTTGTTTTTTTATCATCACAAAACAAATGAAATACGATTTTGATAAGATCATCGACCGCTCAGGAAGTGGCGACCTTAAGCATGAGGCACTGCTGCCTCGATGGGGTAGAAACGACTTGTTGCCTCTCTGGGTGGCTGACATGGATTTCGAGACCCCCGCATTTATCACCGATGCACTCAAGGCACGTTTGGAACATTCTCTCTTCGGCTATACCGTGGAGCCAGAAGACTTCCTGCCTAGTATCATCGACTGGATTCACGACCATCATCAGTGGGATGTAAAGCGAGAGTGGATTAAGTTTATTCCAGGCATCGTGAAGGGTATCGGATTGGTATGTAACGTGTTTACCAAAGAAGATGAGAAAGTCATCATCCAGCCACCTGTGTATCATCCCTTCCGCCTCACTCCTGAGGGTAACGGAAGACAAGTCGTGTTCAATCCGCTGAAGATGCGGGAGGACGGGTATTACGACATGGACTTCGACAACCTCGAAAAAGTATACGATGAGAAGTGCAAGGTCTTTATTCTCTGCAATCCTCACAATCCTGGTGGCATTACTTGGAGCCGTGAAACCTTGCAGCGACTGGCAGACTTCTGCTACGACCATCACTTGCTGGTGGTGAGCGACGAGATACATGCCGACATGGCTGTCTTTGGGCACAAGCATATTCCGTTTGCCTCGGTGAGCGACAAGGCGCGTGAGATAAGCATCACCTTCCAAGCTCCAACCAAGACTTTTAATATTGCCGGAATCGTGAGTAGCTATGCTATCGTACCCAATGAGGTAATCCGCAAGAAGTTCTATACTTGGCTTACTGCCAACGAACTGGATGAGCCTACACTTTTTGCTCCTATTGCTACGGTTGCCGCATTCCGCAATGGAGAGGAATGGCGCCAGCAGATGCTCGCCTATGTAGAGGACAATATACGATATGTAGAGGATTATTGCCAGGCGAATATCCCAGGTATTCGTCCGCTTCGTCCACAGGCTTCGTTCCTGGTTTGGCTCAACTGCCGCGAACTCCATCTCAGCCATGATGTGTTGCTCGATCTCTTCATCGACAAGGCACATTTGGCATTGAATGATGGGGAGATGTTCGGCCCTGGCGGCGAAGGTTTCATGCGACTGAACGTGGCTGCACCGAGAAGTATACTCCAGCAAGCGTTGGAGCAGTTGGCTGAGGCTGTAAAGAATTTGTAGAGAGTAAGTTTCGTGTCCTTTCTCAATAGTTGCGAAAAAGGGTAAAAAACTACTAGGATTACACTAAGACTTCATAAAAAAGAGGAGAAACCGAAATGGAATCTCCTCTTTTTTTTATGATGTTTTTTCTAATATCTCTTGGCTTTGTCGTTATTTGGCCGACTCAAACTCACGCAAGAAGCGAGTGTCGTTCTCTGAGAAGAGACGAAGGTCGCTTACGCGATATTTCAGGTTGGTAATACGCTCTACACCCATACCGAAGGCATAGCCAGTATATACATTGCTGTCGATACCGCAAGCCTCCAAGTCGTGAGGGTCTACCATGCCGCATCCCAAAATCTCTACCCAGCCAGTGTGTTTGCAGAAGTTACAGCCCTTGCCGCCACAGATGTTGCAAGAGATGTCCATCTCGGCACTAGGCTCAGTGAACGGGAAGTAGCTAGGGCGCAAGCGAATCTTGGTGTCGGCACCAAACATCTCGCGAGCGAAGGTGAGAAGTACCTGCTTGAGGTCGGTAAAGCTTACGTTCTTGTCTACATAGAGACCTTCCACCTGATGGAAGAAGCAGTGAGCTCGGGCGCTGATAGCCTCATTGCGGTATACACGGCCAGGGCAGAGTACACGGATTGGTGGTTCGTGAGTCTCCATATAGTGAGCCTCGTCGCCAGAAGTATGGCTGCGGAGGAGCACGTTCTTGGTTACATCGCTAAGGTCGCTCTGCTCGATGAAGAAGGTATCTTGCATGTCACGTGCAGGGTGGTCGGCGGCAAAGTTGAGCATCGTGAAGACGTGCTTGTCATCGTCTACCTCAGGACCTTGGTAGAGGGTAAATCCCATGCGCGAGAAGATGTCGATAATCTGGTTCTTTACCACTGTGAGTGGATGGCGAGTACCGAGAGCCACAGGATAGGCTGTGCGAGTCAGGTCGATGTCGTCGCCCGATGCCTCAGCTTCTTCCAGCTGCTCCTTCATGCCGTTGATTTTCTCCAAGGCGGCATTCTTCAGTTCGTTGATCTTGATGCCAACCTCTTTCTTTTGGTCGGCTGCCACCGTACGGAAGTCGGCCATGAGGGCGTTAATCTCGCCCTTCTTGCTGAGATACTTGAGGCGGAGTTTCTCCACGTCCTCTGCATTCTTGGCGGTGAGGGTGGAAACTTCCTTCAAGAGTGTTTCTATTTTCTCTAGTAACATATCTTATTAAATTGCTATTTTTCTAATCTATACTCAGCCAAAACTATATGTTTTGTCTCAATTTGTGTGCAAAGATAATATTTTTTGCTCAAAATATGAAATATCTCAAAAGAAAGTTGTACTTTTGCATGGAAAATTTGAGAAATTTTATAAAGTTTATGAAGAAACTATCTTTTATCGCTGTGTTGATGGCTGTTCTTACCATCGTGTGCTTCACCTCTGTGGGGTGCTCCGAAAAGAAAGCTGCCGCCGTCTCCGACTCTGTCAATGGCGATACGGCCGTAGCCGACACGCAGGTTGTGGATTCTACCGAAAAGTTGATAGAGGAGACTCCTATGCCTAAGGCAGCCGACGAGTTGTTTGATGACTTCGTGTTCAATTTTGCTGCCAACCGAAAGCTTCAGCTTTCGCGCATTCAATTCCCTTTGCCTGTTTATCGCAATGATAAGATGGTCAAGCAGATAGAGAAGAACCGATGGAAGATGGAACACTTCTTTATGCGTCAAGACTACTATACGCTTATCTTTGATAATCGCAAGCAGATGAACCTGGTGAAGGACACCACTATCGCCCATGTGGTAGTAGAAAAGGTTTTCTACGCCAAGAAGGTTGTGCAGCAGTTCGTTTTTGACCGTATCAATGGGCAGTGGATGATGACCAGCATCAACTATAAGCCGATGTATCAGAATATGAATGCATCTTTCCTCAAGTTTTATGGCGCTTTTGCCACCGACTCGACGTTCCAGTCTCAGCACTTGCACAATCCTGTGAAGTTTACAGGACCAGACCCTGATGACGATTTCAGTACGATGACGGGCGACATAGAGCCTGAAACATGGCCGGCTTTTGCGCCACAGTTGCCTCATGGCATGATATACAATATCATCTATGGACAGAAGTATGCAGAGAGCAATCAGAAAATTTTCGTTATCCGTGGCATCGCCAACGGATTGGAGACCGAACTTACCTTCCGCCGTGTCGGAGGCAAGTGGATGCTCACCAAACTAGATATGTAATCTCATTTGATATATATATATGAAAGATATTCGCAACTATAGCCTCTTGGCTCACAATACCTTTGGCATCGATGCGTCTTGCCGTCGTTTCCTGGAGTATGAATCGGTAGAGGAAGCGCAGCAAATGGTAAAGGGACTGTCCTATGCCGACCGGCCTCTGCTCATCTTGGGCGGTGGAAGCAACCTCTTGCTTACGGGCGACTATGAGGGCACCGTGCTGCACTCTGCCATCAAGGGCATAGAGGTGTTGGATAAGGAGACGTTGGCAGACGAAGAGGAGGATGAAAGCTTGCTTGCTTCCGACTATGTTTTCTTGTGTTGCGGCAGTGGTGAGGTGTTCGATGATGTGGTGGCTTATGCCGTGGCGCATCACTATCATGGAGCAGAGAACTTGAGTATCATTCCCGGCGAGGTAGGGGCGAGTGCCGTACAGAATATAGGTGCGTACGGCGTGGAAGCCAAGGATATTATATATAAGGTAGAAGCGGTGGAGATAGCTACTGGCAAGGTGGTAACTTTCCGCAATGCCGATTGTCAGTACAGTTATCGTCAGAGTAAGTTTAAGCATGAATGGAAAGACAAGTATCTTGTTACTCATGTAGTCTATCGCCTGAGTAAGACGTTCGTGCCCGACTTAGACTATGGTAATATCCGCGCCTCTTTGGCGGCAAAGGGAATCGAACAGCCTACGGCGCAGCAGTTGCGTGATGTAATCATCGAGATACGCAATGCCAAACTGCCCGACCCCAAGGTGCAAGGCAACGCAGGTAGTTTCTTTATGAATCCCATCGTGCCCAAGGCCAAATACGAGGAGTTGGCTGTCCTGTACCCAGGTATGCCTCACTATACCGTGGATGCCGACCATGAGAAGATACCTGCTGGCTGGATGATAGACCAATGTGGCTGGAAGGGCAAGAGCCTTGGTAGGGCCGGTGTGCATGACAAACAGGCTCTTGTGTTGGTGAACTGTGGCGGTGCCAAGGGCGAGGACATCTTATGTCTTTGCGAAGCGATACGTAGAGATGTAAAGGATAAGTTTGGTATAGAAATTTATCCGGAAGTGAATGTTAGGTAGGAAGTAGAGGGAAATGAAGATAAAAGTAACTTTGTTAGGTACTGGAACTTCCAGTGGAGTACCTGTCTTGGGTTGTAATTGCGAGGTTTGTTGCAGCCAGGATGCTCACGACCATCGTTTTCGCAGTGCCGCGATGGTGGAGACAGAGCAGACCCGTGTACTCGTCGACGCAGGTCCCGACGTCAGGATGCAACTCTTGCGCGTGCCATTCCGTAAGATAGACGGAGTACTGCTCACGCATATCCATTACGACCATGTGGCAGGCATCGACGACCTGCGTGGTTTCTGTGTGTATGGCGACATTCAGATTTATGCCGACTCTCTTGTAACGGGTGTCTTGCCCCAGACGATGCCTTATTGTTTTCCCGAGCATCCTGAAGACCTTTACCCCGGGGCACCCAAGCTCAGTCTGCATACGATAGAGCCTCACCAGTCTTTACGGATAGGCGATATCGAGGTGATGCCCATTAGGGTGATGCACGACCAAATGCCCATTCTAGGTTATCGCTTTGGCAAGTTTGCCTATATCACTGATATGAAGAGCATGGCGGATGAAGAATATGCTTGGTTGGCTGGTGTGGAGGTGCTCGTCATCAATGCGCTCCGCTTCGACAAGCCGCATCACAGCCATCAGTTGGTAAAGGATGCCATCGAAGTAGCTGAAAAAATAGGGGCGAAGCAAACTTACTTCACCCATGTAACGCATCAGATAGGGCTGCACGATGCAGCCAATGCACGGTTGCCCAAGGGATTTGCCTTTGGATACGACGGCATGGAGATAGAGCTAGATGCTTGATATGCTCATCTAGCCCTGTCGTTTTTCTTGAATTTACGATAAAGTTTCCATGCCAGCAGCGCACCATCTACGGTGCCCATGCCTATGGATATGAGGCTGGTGAGGCGTTTGCTCCTGCTCGCATTGCGAGAGAAGGCATCAGGACAGGTGAAGATAGATTTCCATAAAGCCTTGATCTTGGCATCATCAGCCTCGATGTCCTTGCGCAGTGCCTCCTTGCGTAGTCTGATGTCCGTCAGACTGCGGTACTCCATATTTTCAGAATGCTCTTGGTTCGTCATATACACCAGTATTATTATTGCATGAGAAGGCTAGTCAGAAACTTCACCAATGGCTTCTCAATCCACTGATGGCGGAAAGTAAAGAAAGTTACCAATATCACAATGTAAACGCCAGCCACGATAGTAAACGCCCATGCCATGCCCACAAGTGAAGCCAAGGCATAAGCGGCGGCGAAAGACAGGTATATCAGTGAGATGGCGAGGAGAACCAGCAGTACGCACACCATGGTGAGTGCGGTGACGAGTCTTACCACCTTATCCACCACATCGAGCTTCATGTACTCAGACTGAAGCCCGATGTAATGCTTGAGCACCTCTACGAGCTGCCCTATGGATTCTACGTTCTTGTCGCTAGATAACATCATCTATTATATATTAATAATGTGTTTATCCTTCGGATAGAGTGTGTATGCAGCCATGAGGATTATACCTCAGGAGCTACGTCCTTGATGTCGTCTACCAAGTCGTCCACTTCCTTGCGGCTCAACTTGATGTCATGCTTCTTGCAGAAGTCTTCTACAGCCCCTGCTATCTTGCTGCGAGTATCCTCACCCTTCTCTGGAGCGAAAATCAAACCAAGTGCTGAACCAGCGAGTGCGCCTCCTAGGAATGCGCCGATGTAACCTAATGCTTTCATAATTCTTGAGTTTTAATTGTTAAACATGCTGTATTACTTAGTGCAAATATACTCATTTTTCTTGAAATCGCAAGGGTTTAATTCTTAATTTTTAGTTAAAAGTGTTGTATTACCTTGATTTAACAAACTTTATGCAGTTTTTCTTTCCCTTTTGGGATATATTTTGTATTTTCGCAGTTGCAAATGGATGCTTTGTGCGTCTATATAACAATAAATAGAATAATTAATCCATAAAATTAATCAGTTAAGAATATGAAGAAATTGACAGTATTAAGCTTGGGTATGTGCGCTGTATTGGCACTCGCAAGCTGTGGTTCATCCAAGGAGAGTGCTTACAAGAAAGCATACGAGAAGGCTCAGCAGCAGGAGCAACAGGTAGAGACTCCTGTTCCAGCACCAGTAGTTACACCTCTTGAAACAACTACTCCTTCCGAGAGTACCAATACAGAGGTAGACAATGCTACCGTACGTACAGAGGATGTAGACCTCGTATCTGGTTCTGGTCTTCAGAACTACAGTGTAGTAGTAGGCTCTTTCTCTGTCAAGGCTAATGCAGAGGGCTTGGCAAGCACACTGAAGAGCGCAGGTTATGACGCTCAGATCGTGAAGAACCCTTCTCTCAATATGTATCGCGTAGTAGCTTCTACTTTCGTAGACAAGGCTGGCGCAGTAAAGAGTCGCAATCAGCTCCGTGCCGGAAAGTATCCTGATGCATGGTTGCTCCTCAAGAAGTAATTTATACTACGTAATAATCGGATCAAGATTAATGCGTATTTTATCAATAGACTACGGTAAGAAACGTACCGGACTGGCAGTTACCGACCCATTGCAAATCATAGCCAATGGGTTGGCAACTGTTGCTACGTCCGAACTCTTCGCCTTTTGTGAAAACTATATCCAGAAAGAACAGGTAGAGCGCATCGTCATCGGTAAGCCTACGCAGCCCAATGGAGAACCTAGCGAGAACTTGGCTCGTGTGGAAAATTTCTATAACCGTTGGCGTAAGGCGCATCCCGAGGTACCCATTGAGTACTATGACGAGCGATTTACATCCGTGTTGGCGCACCGTGCCATGATAGATGGTGGTGTGAAGAAAAAGGTGAGAAGAGAGAACAAGGGATTGGTAGACGAGATTAGCGCTACCATCATATTACAAGATTTTATGCAATCAAAAAGATGATTTTACCAATTTATATTTACGGTCAGCCTGTCTTGCGAAAGGTGGCTGAAGACATTACCCCTGACTATCCAGAGCTGAAGAAGCTCATCAATGATATGTTTGAGTCGCTCGATGCCAGCGGTGGCATTGGCTTGGCAGCACCCCAGGTAGGTCTTGCCATCCGCGTCGTGGTTATCGATCTCGACGTGCTTAGCGACGATTTGCCAGAGTACAAGGGATTCCGCCATGCTTTCATCAATCCACACATCGTAGAGTATGACGAGGAGAGCACGAAAGAGACCATGGACGAGGGATGCCTTTCCATCCCGGGCATCAATGAGAAGGTAACGCGTCCTACCCGCATCCATGTTACTTATCTCGACGAAGAGATGCAGGAGCACGATGAGTGGGTGGAAGGCTACTTGGCTCGTGTGATGCAACATGAGTTCGACCATTTGGAGGGAACCATGTTTGTAGACCGCATTTCGCCTCTCCGCAAGAACATGATAGCCGGCAAACTCAAGAATATCATCAAGGGTAAGTTCCGTGCCAGCTATCGTACTAAGATTCGCCGATAGTGCGTCATCTCTTATTGCCCAAGGGATATGAAAAAGATATTTTTCCTATTTGTGTGGATGCTGGCTTTCTTGCCGGCATCGGCACAATATCGTGTAGACCGCCTCGTTACAGCAGGTAGAAGCGCTCTCTATTATGAGGACTTCGTGCTTTCCATCAAGTACTTTAATCTAGCCATCGGTGCCAAGCCTTATCTCTATGAGCCTTGGTATTACCGCAGTGTGGCTAAATTCAATCTCGATGACTACATGGGTGCGGAAAGTGATGCTTCTGAGGCGCTCAACCTCAATCCGTACATCAACGATATCTATGACCTGCGTGCCATCTGCCGCATCCGGCAGAATCGTTTTGATGAGGCTATCAGCGACTATAATGCTGCTATCCGACTAGAACCACGCAATCGCAACTACTGGTTCAACCGTGCACTCTGCCAAATGGAGAACAAGAAGTACGACGAGGCGCAGCTGGAACTGGATACCGTCATCACCAAGTGGAAGGATTATTCCAATGCCTACTCGCTGAAGGCTGAGATATACTTGCAGCAGAAGGATACCGTGCAGGCGGAGAAATGGCTCGACAAGAGTCTGGAGCTAAATCCATACGATGGGGAAGCCTGGACTACGAGGGCTTATATGGCGCTGGCTCGCAAGGAGTGGAAAAATGCCGACGAGGCTCTTACCAAGTCGCTCCACTTCAAGCCCAACAACGTGAACAACTATATCAATCGTGCCTTGGCTCGTATCAATCTCAACAACCTCCGTGGGGCGATGAGCGATTACGATAATGCGATAGACCTCGACCCGAACAACTTCCTGGCTCACTACAACCGTGGCTTGATGCGTGTGCAACTGGGCGATGACAACCGCGCCATCACCGACTTCGACTTTGTTATCAAGATGGAGCCTAAGAATTTCATGGCCATCTTCAATCGTGCACTCCTGCACGACAAGACTGGAAACCTCAAGGCTGCCATCCGTGATTACTCATCGGTGATAGAACAATTCCCTAACTTCTGGACCGGTCTCTCTTACCGGGCACGGTGTTATCGCCGTCTGGGCATGACCAACAAGGCGGAGCAGGATGAGTTCCGTATCCTCAAGGCGCAGATGGACAAGCATATCGGCATCCAGCCCCGTTGGAGTGCCAAGACCAAGAAGGAGATGCGCAAGCGTTCGGAGATAGACCCCAACAAGTTTGCGTCACTTGTCGTAGAGGATGAGCCCAAGTACGAGCACAATTATAAGAGCGAGTACCGAGGCAAGGTGCAAAATCGCCAGGTGGAGACGGCTTATCTGCCTATGTATCAACTGTCTTATTTCCCTAACACACAGAATGTGAGTGGAGTGCAGGCTTTTGATAAGGAAGTGGAACTGCTTAACCAGCATATCAGAGATTATGCTACGGCAAAGGGCAGTCAGCAGAAGGCAGACAAGGTATACATCGTTTGCACCAAGGAGCAGCTCGACGAGAATGGTTCGATGAAGATATTCTCATTGATAGACAAACTCTCTGCCGAACTCAGTGTGGCTAAGGATATAGAGGCAAAGAAGAGCATCTTGATGCGTCGTGCCATTGCCCATAGCGTGCTGCGTGACTTCGAGGCTGCCATCAGCGACTTCACCTATTATATCTCGCTCGACGATACGAGTTCGTTAGCTTACTGGCAACGCGCCGTTTGTCAGGCCGAGATGGATGAGTTTAATAAGGCTGAGGGTAAGGGTGTTACCAATATCCATTCAGCCGAGGCAGACTTCAGTGATGCCATCCGCCTCAATAACAGCAATGCTTATATCTATTATAACAGAGGCAATGTGCATGCTGGCAGAAATGAATTGTCTAAGGCGATCGATGACTACAGCATAGCCATCCGTATGGACAACCGTCTGGCTGAGGCTTATTATAATAGAGGTATCGCACGCGTGAAGAGTGGCAACAAGCAGGTGGGTATCCAAGACCTCTCAAAGGCTGGAGAGCTAGGCTTGTATGATGCCTACTCGGTTATTAAGCGACTGAATAAGACTAAATAAAAGGAGTTAGAGACAAATGCTTTTTGATTAAGATTTCCCAAAAAGCATTTGTCTCTAACTCCTCTAACTCCTCTAACTCCTCTAACTCCTCTAACTCCTCTAACTCCTCTAACTCCTCTAACTCCTCTAACTCCTCTAACTCCTTTAACTCCTTTAACTCCTTTAACTCCTCAAGCTATATTCTTATTACTTGCTTCACTCCCTTTACGGTGCTTAGTTTTTTGATGAGCGACTCAGTCTTGCTGGCATCGTCTATCATCACGGTTACGTTGCCCGAGAAGAGACCATCCTTGGATGATATGTTGATGCCGCGCATCACGAGCTTGTCCTCCTTGGAGATGATGTTGGTGATGTTGCTCACGATACCGATGTCATCGTTGCCGATGATGCGCAGGGTGATGGCATACTTCGATGTACCCTTGCCGCTCCACTTCGCCTTTACGATGCGATAGCCGAATCGACGACGTAACTCCTTGGCGTTCGGACAGTCTTTGCGGTGTATCTTGATGCCCTTGTTGATGGTTACAAAACCAAAGATAGGGTCGCCGTAAATCGGGTGACAGCAGTTGGCCAGTTCGAAGTCGATACCTTTCAGGTGTTCGTCGATGACCAGCACATCATCGCTTTGGCGCATCATTTCCTCCGTCGGATTCTCAAACTCAAAACTCTCGGCACTCGCCGCAGGCTTCGAGGCATTGGTGAGGTTCTGGTCGTGGTCGCGCTCCTCTATATATCGCTCGATGACCGTGTTTACGTCGAGTTTCTCCTCTGCTATATCCTTGTAGAAGTCGGAGTTTTCCTTGTATCCCATCTTCTTGATGATGCGGGCCATGGTGCTCTCGTCGATGTCTATCTTGCGGTTTTTGAAACGTCGCTCCAGCAGTTCCTTGGCAAAGAGACCATCCTTCTTCTGTGTCTCCTTGAGGGCGAGGCGAATCTTAGCCTTCGCCTTGCTGGTCTGCACGATGTTGAGCCATTCTTGGCGAGGCTTCTGATTGCTTTGGGTAAGGACTTCCACCTGGTCGCCAGAACGCAGTTGCTGGCGGAAGGTTACAGCCTTGCCGTTTATTTTGCCGCCCACGCACGTGTTGCCGATGCGCGAGTGTATGTAGTAGGCAAAGTCGAGCACGGTGGCACCTTTCGGGAAGTTGAGCAAGTCGCCTTTAGGGGTAAATACATATACCTCGTCTTCCTTCAGCTCGGTGGTGAGCTGGTCCATCAGTTGCAAGTCGTCGTTGCTCTCCAGGGCAGCACGTATGTTGGCTAGCCATTCATCGATGCCTCCCTCTCCCTGCTTGATACCCTTGTATCGCCAGTGAGCGGCAAGGCCATGCTCGGCGATGTCGTCCATACGCTCGGTACGTATCTGTACCTCTACCCACTTGTTTTCTGGTCCCAGCACGGTGGTGTGCAGACTCTCGTAGCCGTTGCTCTTAGGTACCGAGAGCCAGTCGCGCATACGTTTAGGATTAGGTTGGTACATGTCGGTGATGATGGCGAACGTCTGCCAGCATTGCATGTATTCCTTTTCTCTCGGAGCGTCGATGATGATGCGGATGGCAAAGAGGTCGTATACTCCCTCGAATCCGCACTGCTGCTTCTTCATCTTCTGCCAGATGGAGTGGATGCTCTTGGTGCGTCCCTTCATGTGGTATTTTAGTCCGGCGGCATCGAGTTTCTCCTGTATAGGCTTGATGAATCGGGCGATGTAGGCGTCGCGAGCAGACTTGGTGGCGTTCAGCTTTTCCTTGATCATGTAGTAAGCGTCATGCTCCAGGTATTTGAGGCTCAAGTCTTCCAGCTCGCTTTTCAGTTTGTAGAGACCTAGTTTGTGGGCTAGGGGAGCGTAGAGGTAGCTTGCCTCCTCGCTCACCTCATGCTTGGCGTCGAGCTGGTCGGTGTCGCGTATCTGCCTCATCACGTTCACGCGGTCGGCTATCATGATGAGTATCACTCTCATGTCCTCGGAGAAGGATATGAGCAGGTTGCGGAAGTTCTCGCTCTCGATGATAGGGTTTCGCTTGTACAGTTCGTGGATGCGGAGTAGGCCGCTGATGATGTGCGCCACGCTGTCGCCATATTTGCGCTGGATATCATCGGTGGTTTGATAGCCGTCGATGACGCTGGTCTGCATGAGGATGGCTATGATGCCATCACGCTTCAGACCTATCTCGTTCACGGCGATTTCCGCCGTCTGTAGGGATTTCAATATCGGGTTGAGGCCAAACACATCGCGCTTGATCTGATGGTTTTCAAAAGCGTGGTGTATGTCCTCGCGCAGATTCTCCTCGTCGCCCGGTTTCAAGCTGTCGCCAGCGGCATTTCTCAGTCGTTCGAGGATGAGGAGTGTCTGTTCTCTCTCTTCTGCTGTAAATGTAAATGTTGATTCGTTCATATTTCTTTCCCTCCTTGTAATATATAGCAAGTTGTGCCTGAATTTAAAGGCTGTCTATCCATCTCTGGCCCGACTTGGTGTTGAACCATATAACCAAGCTTGTGCCAATGACAGCACCTATACACATAACTAATGCAAATCCTTCCATAATAATCAATGTATTTTGTCGTTATATTTCATCACTCTGTTTGCCGCACATGCAAAGGCTATTGCACTAATTGCACCTGCTACGATACAGATATAATTGAAAACTCCCATCTCTTCACCAGTCACCAAGGGCGATAATCCCCCGATACCAGTCCCGCTGATGAACAGGTTTGACACTCCGTATAGGTAGTGCGATAGTCCCGACCTGCGGTCGTGCTCTTTGGCTAGTTTGCTGACCATGCTGCAAAGTTACTAATTAAAGTTGACTAACAATGGCATTTCGGCGTTAAAAAACTCCTACATCGTTAAAAAAACATTGCAAAGATACAAAAAAATGCGGAAATATTTCCTTTTGTCGGAAAAAACAATTATCTTTGTGGCACATATCGTGTAAATTTAACATAAATATGGTATTATGAATCAGCAAGATCTAAACCAAATCGCTGCCCGTGGCATCTCAGAGCAGCAGATTGAACACCAGTTGGAACAAATCAAGGATGGCTTCCCATTCCTCAAGCTAGAGGGTGCGGCTGCCATAGGTAAAGGAATCGTGGCTCCTAATGCCCAGGAAGTCGAGGCTTACGAAAAGGCTTGGAACGACTACAAGGCTGAGGGGCACAAGGTGGTGAAGTTTGTGCCGGCATCGGGTGCTGCTAGCCGCATGTTCAAGAATATGTTTGCCTTCCTGGATGCTCCATACGACGTGCCTACTACTGACTTTGAAAAACAATTCTTTGAGAATATCAAGAAGTTTGCCTTCCGCAAGGCTCTCTGCGATAAATGCCATGTCAATCAAGATAAGGGGCTTATGTGCCTCATCAAGAATGGTGAGTACAAGGCCGTAGTGGCCAATCTCTTGAAGCCAGAAGGGTTGAACTATGGACAGTTGCCTAAGGGCTTGTTGCAGTTCCATGAGTATGAAGATGAGGTGCGCACACCTATGGAGGAGCACTTGGTGGAGGCTGCCCTCTATGCCAGCAGCAATGGCGAGGCAAATGTTCACTTCACGGTTTCTCACGACCACTTGGAATTGTTCAAGAAGATGGTGGAGGAGAAGGAGGAGAAATATGCCAAGCGATATGGCATCAAGTACAATATCAGTTTCTCTGAGCAGAAGCCATCTACCGATACCATTGCTGCCAATCCTGACAATACGCCATTCCGCAACGAGGACGGTACCTTGTTGTTCCGTCCGGGTGGTCATGGTGCACTCATCGAGAATCTGAATGAGATAGATGCCGATGTGGTGTTTATCAAGAATATCGACAATGTGGTGCCCGACCGACTGAAGGCGGAGACTGTTACTTGGAAGCAGGTGATTGCGGGTGTACTGGTTACCTTGCAAAAGAAGGCATTTGAGTATCTGAAGGTCTTGGATTCCGGTCAGTATAATCATGACAAATTGGAAGAGATCATCCGTTTCGTTCAGCGCGACCTCTGCTGCCGCAAGTCGGATATCAAGGAGTTGGAGGATGCCGACCTCGTCATCTACCTGCGCAAGAAACTCAATCGCCCGATGCGTGTATGCGGCGTGGTGAAGAATGTGGGCGAGCCTGGCGGCGGTCCTTTCCTTACTTATAACAGTGATGGTACTATCAGTCTCCAGATATTGGAGAGCTCACAGATAGACAAGAATAATGAGGAGTACATGAAGATGTTTACCGAGGGTACTCACTTCAATCCTGTAGACCTCGTATGTGCTACCAAGAATTATCAAGGCGAGGCTTTCGATTTGCCTAAGTACGTAGACCCTAGCACGGGCTTCATCTCTAGCAAGAGCAAGAACGGAAAGGACTTGAAGGCTCTTGAGTTGCCTGGTCTTTGGAATGGCGCGATGAGCGACTGGAGCACTGTCTTCGTTGAGGTTCCATTGGGTACCTTCAATCCTGTGAAGACTGTCAACGACCTCCTTCGTGACCAGCATCAGGCTGTAGAGGGCGGTATTCAGCATGAGCATCATGGTGAAGGTGGTTGCTGTGGCAAGCATTAATGTGGGCAGATGAAGTAGAAATGTTTTAGAAAATAACGAAGGCTCAATTCTCATGGATGAGGATTGAGCCTTTGTTATTTTGAGTTAAGATAATTGTGAAAGTGTCACCAATATGGAGAAGCTATCAGTTGTACCAGATCTCTCCACCTAATACGTTATAGTACTCTTCAGCTGTGTTTCTTTCTGTGGGAGCTGTGATTTCTACAAACTCACCATAGTTTTTCGTCTTGTTGATGTTCATGATTTGATAGGTTTTTTGTTGATTTAATAAAACAGATATTTGTATGTTGCCTCCTTTTGGGGAGAGGACTTGTTCATCTTTTACATGTGAGTCTTTGGCTTCACGGGTTGTTTATTTCTTGTTACGTTTAGGTTTCTAAGCGGGGGTGCGGGAGATTTCCTCGCTCCCCTCTATGATTCTAGTGCAAAGATAAGAAAAAAAGTAATACGAGTCAAGTGATTTGCTCATATTACTTTCGAATTTTTAGTTTTTTTATATCTTTTGGCGGATAATATGATTGGATTTCGAGTTTTCTGGGCACAAATCCGCCGAAAACTTCCTTCCGTCTTGCCTACTTCTAACTTAGTACGCTAATCTCCCCAGCGAGCGATTGTCCCATCTTTTCCCTTACGATGGCATTGTCCTCGTATCTGCCTTGTAGGTACATCAGTTTGGTGACGGCAGCTTCTACGGTAGAGTCGTACCCGCTGATTACGTGAGCGGTCTTCAGCTGGAATCCCGCACCGTAGCGTTCCATCTCTACGCAGCCCGTCAGGCATTGGCTGATATTCACGATGTTCACTCCGCGGTGGGCAGCCTGGTCTAGCAGTCGCATCACCCATGGCGCATGTGGAGCATTGCCCGAACCGAAGGTGCGCATCACGATGCCCCTGAGCGAAGGCGACTCCACTACGTGGCGTACGATGCTGTCCTGGATACCCGGGAAGAGACTGAACACGATGACGTTCGGGTCGAGTTTCAAGTGGGGTATCATAGGCTTGGAATAGTCTGGATGCAAGATGTGATGCGTATGGTACTGGAAGTTGATGCCCACATCGCAGAGGTGGGGATGATTGAACGACTCGAAGGCATGGAATCCCTCGGCGTTGATCTTGATGGCACGGTTGCCACGTATCAGTTTGCCATTGAAGAAGATGCATACTTCCGGTACCATCGGCCTGCCTGTGATGTCTTTGGCAGAGGCTATCTCGATGGCAGTCATGAGGTTCTCCTTGCCATCGGTGCGCAGTTCGCCGATAGGCAACTGGCTACCCGTCAGGATGACTGGCTTGGTCAGATTCTCAAGCATAAAGGAGAGGGCAGAGGCTGTATAAGCCATCGTGTCGGTACCATGGAGGATGACGAATCCGTCGTAGTCATCATAGTTGTTGGCGATGAGGCTCACGGTTTCGGCCCATCTCATGGGGTCCATGTCGCTGGAGTCGATAGGAGGGTCAAACTTCCTGACGTCGATGTCTGCCTCGATGAGCTGGAACTCTGGCATGGAAGCCACGAGGTGATGAAAGTCGAGTGGTTCGAGCGCCCCTGTCTCAGGGTCTTTGCCCATACCGATGGTACCTCCTGTGTAGATGATAAGAATCCTTGTTGTTGCCATAACCTTTACGTTTTGTCGTTAATCCGAATGCAAAGGTACAGAAAAGTTTCAGTATGACAAAACATTTAGAAAAATTAATGCAATTTTCTTCGCTAGTTACAAAAAGAAATAGTACTTTTGCAGTCGATTTATTAAAAATACTAAGTTGTTATGGTAAAAATCACATTCCCAGACGGCACTGTTCGTGAGTATGAGCAGGGCGTTACTGGTTTACAAATCGCCGAGAGCATCTCACCGGCTCTCGCTCGCAACGTTGTATCTTGCGGTGTCAATGGTGAGACAGTAGAGTTGAATCGTCCTATCAACGAGGATGCCAGTGTAGAACTCTATAAGTTTGAGGATGAGCAGGGCAAGCACACATTCTGGCACACATCTGCTCACTTGCTCGCCGAGGCTCTCCAGGAACTTTATCCTGGCATCCAGTTCGGTTTCGGTCCTGCCGTAGAGAGTGGTTTCTTCTACGACGTGATGCCTGCCGAGGGACAGGTTATCTCTGAGAACGACTTCGCTAAGATCGAGGCTAAGATGATGGAGCTTGCCAAGAAGAACGAGCCTGTGGTTCGTAAGGAAATCTCCAAGCAGGATGCGCTCGCTGAGTT
This sequence comes from bacterium, assembly GCA_963657075.1. GTDB lineage: Bacteria > Bacteroidota > Bacteroidia > Bacteroidales > Bacteroidaceae > Prevotella. Next base: position 17,061 of record CAVKLF010000041.1, read on the forward strand.
TAAGGCCGACGGCCAGCAGTACAAGTGCGAGCACATCGAGCAAGACTTGGAGGATGGCACCATCACTACATATACCCAGGGCAACTTTACCGACCTTTGCCGTGGTCCTCACTTGCTGAACACGGGTCTTATCAAGGCTGTAAAGATTACCAGCGTGGCCGGAGCCTTCTGGCGTGGCGATGCCAAGCGCGAGCAGATGACTCGTATCTATGGTATCAGCTTCCCTAAGAAGAAGATGCTCGATGAGTACTTGGTAATCCTGGAGGAGGCCAAGAAGCGCGACCACCGTAAGATAGGTAAGGAGATGGAGCTCTTCATGTTCTCAGAGCGTGTGGGCAAGGGCTTGCCTATCTGGCTGCCAAAGGGTACACAGCTTCGCCTTCGCTTGCAGGAGTTGCTCCGCAGCCTATTGAAGCCTTACAACTATCAGGAGGTGATTACTCCAGGTATCGGTGGCAAGAGCCTTTACGTTACTTCCGGCCACTATGCTCACTATGGCAAGGATGCCTTCCAGCCTATCCATACACCAGAGGAGGATGAGGAATACATGCTGAAGCCAATGAACTGTCCTCATCACTGTGAGATCTACGCTCGCAAACCACGTTCGTACAAGGATCTTCCTTTGCGTATCGCAGAGTTTGGTACCGTGTTCCGTTACGAGAAGAGCGGCGAGCTGCATGGTCTTACCCGTGTACGTACATTTACTCAGGACGATGCGCATATCTTCGTTCGCCCAGAGCAGGTGAAGGCTGAGTTTGAGAACGTTATCGACGTGATTCTGAAGGTGTTCACTATCTTCGGCTTCGAGAACTATGAGGCACAGATTTCTCTCCACGATCCTAAGGATACCGAGAAGTATATCGGTAGCGAGGAGATTTGGGCAGAGAGCGAGAACGCTATCCGTGAGGCTTGTAAGGAGAAGGGACTGGAGACTCGCGAAGAGATAGGCGAGGCTGCCTTCTACGGTCCTAAGCTCGACTTCATGGTGAAAGATGCCATCGGTCGCCGTTGGCAGCTCGGTACCATTCAGGTAGACTACAACTTGCCAGAGCGTTTCAAGCTGGAATATACAGCCGAGGACAATTCCAAGAAGACTCCTGTGATGATTCACCGTGCGCCATTCGGCTCATTGGAGCGATTCACAGCCGTGCTGATAGAGCATACCGCCGGTCACTTCCCATTGTGGTTGACTCCCGACCAGGTGGCTATCCTGCCTATCTCTGAGAAGTTCAACGACTACGCTCAGAAGGTACGCCAGTATCTCGACAAGCAGGGCGTGCGTGCGCTGGTAGACGACCGCAACGAGAAGATAGGCCGCAAGATTCGCGACAACGAGTTGAAGCGCGTGCCTTACATGGTTATCGTCGGCGAGAAGGAGAGTGCCGAGGGACTCGTATCCATGCGTAAGCAGGGTGGTGGCGAACAGGCTACCATGAGCATGGAAGAGTTTGCTCAGCGCATCAATGCCGAGGTGGCAGAGCAGCTGAAGGCTGCCGAGGAATAAAACGACTTAATGCGCTGTATGCTATATATTTATTATAGTATAGCTGCATAATAACAGGTAAATCCGTAGGTTTCGTAGGAAATCTACGGATTTATTGTAAAATAACCCTTTGAAAATTTGGTGATTTCACGGAAAAGTCGTAACTTTGCAGCCGTTTAATCAAAAAGAACAAAAAAGAATACATCGAATAGTTAATGAAAAATGACAAAATGAAAAATCAGTACCGCGTAAACGAACAGATACGCGTACGTGAAGTGAGAGTAGTAAGTGAGGGCGGAGCAGAAGTGATGCCTACACGCAAAGCACTTGACTTGGCTCGCCAGCAAGAACTTGACCTCGTTGAGATTTCGCCTAATGCACAGCCACCAGTTTGCCGTATAGTTGACTATTCCAAGTTCCTTTACCAGCAGAAGAAACATGCCAAGGAGCTGAAGCAGAAGCAGGTGAAGGTAGAGACCAAGGAAATTCGTTTCGGACCTCAGACTGACGAGCACGACTATCAGTTTAAGCTCAAGCATGCCAAGGAGTTCTTGAGCGAGGGAAACAAGGTACGTGCTTATGTTTTCTTCCGTGGTCGCAGTATTCTCTTCAAGGAGCAGGGTGAGGTGCTGCTCCTCCGTTTCGCCAACGACTTGGAAGAGTTTGGCAAGGTAGAGCAGATGCCTAAGCTCGAAGGCAAGAAGATGTTCCTCTATCTCAGTCCTAAGAAGGCTGGCGTAGCCAAGAAGAGCCAGCAGAAGATGGATCGTGAGAAGCGTGAGGCTGAGGCCAAGGCCGTAGCCGATGCAGAGAAAGAGGCTAGGGCAGAGCAGAATGGATTGCTCGCCAATGCCAAGGGAGGCGAGGCCCTGAAGAAATTAGTAGAAGAAAAAGATGCGTAACGCCCTGGTATATGCGTTGCCATCGCTTAAATAAATAACAATTTAAAATTAAAAGTAAAAATGCCAAAAGTAAAGACTAATTCCGGCGCAAAGAAGAGAT
>CAVKLF010000042.1:0-19097 GCA_963657075.1 bacterium
TGCCATACCTACCCTTCTATCTCTTCATATACCTCGTTTTGGAATACAACTTAGTATATCCGTCAACCTTAAACGAAGGATACCGGAACGCACTATGCCTTGTTTGGCAATGCAGTGAAGCCTTTCAAAGAGCGTGCGTTATCCCGAACTGGGGTATCAATAGCAATAAATAGAAAAATCCGCATAGCTCAATGAGTTATGCGGATTTTCCTATTTATAGTAGATTGGTATCAATCATTGTCTGTTCTTTGTCCGAAATGGATTACTGCCCCCCGAGGTTTGTGTGGCATTACCAAAACCACCGCTTGCGCATGGCTTGGAGGAAATCTTCAGTCAGCGGAAGGCCTGCGGCATCAGGTATTACGGAGTCGGTAAAGCAATAGGGACATTCGGCAGTAGGTTCTTCCGCTGAGACGTAACTTGTCACCTCACGAGCGGGGAAAATGCTGCAACAGAAGAAGCAACCGCATCTCTCAGAACGTTCTATCTGCTCGCGGTTACAGGTGGCGGCGGCATGAGCCTGCTCGAACAGTTGGCTATAGTCCTTCTTCTTCATGTGCTAAAGGCTTATCTCGATGTTGCTTTCAAAGTTGTTAGGTTGCAAGAGCATGATGTCTTCCAAGGTGAAGAGGGAACAGACATCGGTGAACCAATGGAAGGCTTCGCAGAAACGAATGCCGTGGATGTCGTGAAGTTGAGCGTATTCCCAGCAAATCATCTGCTCAGTACCCTTGGTAAGAGTCTTCTTGAGGCGAGCTAACAAGGCGTGGCGGTCTTCTTGGGAGCTGTCCATACTCAACTCTATCAACTCAAACTTCTTGGCATACTGAATGCGCAACAACATCTCGTTAGGGTCGTCCATCATAAACTGATGGCCGTTTATCTTGATGAATGCCTTCAGCTTGAAGCCCTCGTAGTCCTTGTTGCCATGTTCCACCTTCAGCTGCAAGTCGTCACAGATGCGGCTCGCTTGCTCCAGCGTGTCGATGGTAAGTGCGGTCAGACGCTCGTTGAGCAGGCGAATGTGTTCCACCTCTTCGTCTGTGAACGGAATGTAGCAGTCTTCGTGTCCTGGCACACGTCTCTTCTGCCACGACTCGACGTATCTGTCCACCATCCTCTGCTTCACCATTGCGCTGTTCAAAATGCGCTTTTTGATAATCAAGTTTCTCATGTCTATTGTTCGTTTATGGTTTTGACACCCCCTAATATAGACATTCAGCGATGAAATTTCAAGATTTTATCGCTGAATGTTTCTAGTTTGTGCGTGGATTAAACAAGCAAGTGCAAACTTATGAAACCGTTTCAAGAAAGCACTCTTGTGGTATTCCATAATCTTGCAGTTCTATGTTGAACTCGCAGATAGAGCCTAAGAATACGACGCCCCCGCTCATTGCGGAGGCGAAGAGGTGTCCGAGCCGCCCGAAGCGTAACACAGACTTTTTCTGTTAGTATGATTGCTAAGTCGGCCTCTAAACGTAAGGGGAACGATCGTAAATGAAACGAAGCTTTACCCCTTTATGGCTGCGGAGAGGATGTCTTGGGCTTTCCTTATGCTTTCGGCAGAGGGGGCGGAAACGTCGGGTAGGGGATAGGTGATACCGAGCTTCTCGTATTTGAAGATGCCTAGGGTGTGGTAAGGCAACACGTCCACGCGTTTTATATTATGTAATGTGCCGAGAAAGGAGGCAAGCTCATGTAGGTAGGCCTCGTTATCGGTTATGCCGGGCACCAACACATGGCGGATCCACACGGGAACGTTGCGCTCGCTGAGGTAGCGGGCGCAGTAGAGAATATTCTCATTAGTATGCCCCGTAAGCTTGCGATGCTCCGCATCACGGATGTGCTTGATGTCGAGCAGCACGGTGTCGGTCACTGACATTAGCTGTTCAAACTGGTTGAAGAAAGGTTCACTGCGACGGAAGGGTTGCGCAGAGGTGTCAAGACAAGTGGTGATGCCACGCTGTTTGGCTTTGGTGAAGAGCTCTAGTAGGAAATCGATCTGCATCAAAGCCTCGCCACCGCTTACGGTGATGCCGCCCTCACTTCCCCAGTAAGGACGAAATCGTTCGGCGCGATCTAGCAATTCGTCAGCCTCTATCTCCTCTCCAGCCCGCATCTTCCACGAGTCGGGATTGTGGCAATAAAGGCACCTCATGGGGCAGCCTTGCATGAAGATGAGGAAACGGATGCCCGGACCGTCCACCGATCCGAAGCTTTCCGTGCTATGTATATATCCTTTCACCTGTCCTGTTTACAATCTCTCGTGAGCCTGTCGAGCAATGACGTCAAGTTGCTGCTCGCGTGTGAGGTCGATAAACTTCACTGCGTATCCGCTGACACGGATGGTGAAGTTCTGATACTCTTCCTTCTCAGGATGCTCCATAGCGTCCTTGAGCTTCTCCACGCCGAACACGTTCACGTTGAGGTGATGCGCACCTTGGTTGAAGTAACCATCCATTACGCCTACAAGTGTGTTGGCGCGTTCCTCGTCATTGTGGCCGAGAGCGCCAGGGTTGATGGTCTGCGTGTTGGATATTCCGTCGAGCGCATATTCGTAAGGCAACTTAGCCACAGAGTTGAGCGAAGCCAAAAGTCCATTCTTCTCTGCACCATATGATGGGTTAGCACCTGGTGCAAGTGGTGCACCAGCAGGACGGCCATCGGGCATATTGCTGGTATACTTGCCATACACCACATTTGATGTGATGGTAAGAATGGAGGTGGTAGGCTCTGAGTTGCGGTAGGTGTGGTATTTCTTAATCATTCCGAGGAAGGTCTTGAGCAACCATACGGCAATCTCGTCGGCACGTTCGTCGTCATTGCCGTAGCGTGGGAAGTCGCCCTCGGTCTTAAACTCTAATGGGAATCCGGTCTCGTCACGTACGATATTCACCTTGGCATACTTGATGGCGCTGATAGAGTCAACGACATGGCTGAATCCAGCAATACCCGTGGCGAAGGTACGGCGCACGTCGGTATCGATGAGCGCCATCTCTGCAGCCTCATAGAAATACTTATCGTGCATAAAGTGGATCACGTTGAGTGTCTTCACGTAGACGCTAGCGAGCCAGTCCATCATATCCATGAATCGTGGCATAAACTCGTCATAGGTCAGTACGTCACCTTCCACTGGACGATATTTGGGACCGCATTGTTCACGGGTCTTCGAGTCGACACCGCCCGAAACGGCATAGGTGAGACACTTAGCAAGGTTGGCACGTGCACCGAAGAACTGCATCTCCTTACCTGTCTGTGTGGCGCTCACGCAGCAGCAGATGCTATAATCGTCTCCCCATACAGGGCGCATGACATCATCGTTCTCATACTGTATAGAACTGGTCTTTACTGAGATCATTGCCGCATAACGCTTGAAGGTCAGCGGTAGGCGCGAACTATAAAGCACGGTGAGGTTAGGCTCAGGTGATGGTCCCATATTGATGAGGGTGTGCAGGAAGCGGTAGTCGTTCTTGGTAACCATCGAACGTCCGTCCTGCCCCAGTCCGCCGACCTCTAGCGTTGCCCAAACGGGATCGCCAGAGAAGAGCTCGTTGTATGCGGGGATGCGGGCAAACTTCACCATGCGGAATTTCATCACCAAGTGGTCAATGAGCTCCTGTGCATCACTCTCGGTGAGTGTGCCCTCTTGAAGGTCGCGCTGGATATAGATGTCGAGGAACGTAGATACACGACCTACCGACATGGCTGCACCGTTCTGTGTCTTCACCGCGCCGAGGTAACCAAAGTAGAGCCACTGCACAGCCTCGCGCGCATTCTTTGCTGGCTGCGAGATGTCAAATCCATATTCTGCCGCCATAGCCTTGAGCCCCTTGAGCGCCTTAATCTGAAGAGCCACCTCCTCGCGTAGGCGAATCACCTCGTCAGACATCTCATGCTCGCCCATCTCTGCACGATCACGGTTCTTCTCCTCGATGAGGTAATCGATACCGTAGAGAGCCACACGACGATAGTCGCCCACGATACGTCCGCGACCATAGGTGTCGGGCAGACCCGTAAGGATATGATTGTGACGCACCAGCTTCATCTCAGGCGTGTAAGCGTCAAAGACGGCATCGTTATGCGTGCGTACATATTTAGTAAAGATGTCGTGGATAGATTCGGAAGGCGTGTAGCCGTAGTTGGTGCACGACTGTTCTGCCATCTTCAGTCCGCCACCAGGCATAAAGGCACGCTTCAGCGGCTTGTCGGTCTGCAGGCCCACCACAGCCTCTAGGTCTTTCATGCTGTCGTCGATATAAGCAGCGCCGTATGCTGTGATACTAGCAGGGATCTCGGTCTCCATGTCAAGCACACCACCTTTGGCACGTTCTTCCTTTTGTAGCTCCTGCAATCGGCCCCAAAGCTTCGTTGTAGCCTCTGTAGGTCCTTGTAGGAAACTCTCATCGCCATCATACGTGGTGTAGTTCTTCTGGATAAAGTCTCTTACATTGATCTCAGCTTTCCAAGCGGTTCCCTTGAACCCTCTCCATTCGTTTCTTACGTTGTTCATTCTGTGTCTTATGGGTTGTGAATACTTTGTGGCTACAAAGTTACGAAAAATCAGTCTCTTGGACAATGCCTCCCTTGGCGATCGATTACCTAATACCTGAAAATCATACTTTTTAGGTATGCAAGATTTCTTGGTTTTGTTATTTCTTTCTTTGGTTTTAAGTCAAAATATGGTGAAAACGCAAATATTTTGATGAATACTAGTCGATTTTTGGATGAATATTCTTGTTTTTCGGAATAATTGTTTATTTTTGTGACCATAAAAATAAAATATCTCATCATGGAGAAGAAGATCAATCGTATCAAGGCTGTCTTAGCAGACAAAGAGAAAACTAACAAATGGTTGGCAGAACAATTGGGAAAAGACCAGGCTACAGTATCCAAATGGTGTACGAATGCTAGTCAACCCCCGATGGAAACCTTTATGAAAATCGCCCAGTTGCTGGGTGTGACTTTAGACGAACTTGTACGATTCGAAGAGATTCAGTAAACAAAGAAAGAGAAAATGTATGGCAAATTACTCTTCAGGACAAAGAATATCGGTGCGTGGTGAGGAATTTCTCATCACTGGTATTGAGCCAGACGTGAACGGCAACTATTTGCTTCACGTTGTAGGCATTAGCGAACTTGTCAAGAACCATCGTTTCATTTTTGACACGAGCATTGACAAGAGCATTGATATTGTGAGTCCTGCCAACACACAGCTTGTTGCCGACACCGACCCTCGCTGGCGCAAGACGCGCCTGCTCATCGAGACGGCTATTCGTAATAATGCCTTCTGCTCACAGAAGATAACTGTGGCGCAGGGAGGCGCATACGACATTGCGGAGTATCAGATGGAACCGACACTCAAGGCCCTTGAGTTGCCGCGTCCCCGCCTACTCATTGCTGATGGCGTGGGGTTGGGTAAAACCATCGAGGTGGGTATCTTCCTTAGCGAGATGATTCGCCGTGGGCGTGGCAAGCGTATCCTCGTTTGTGCGCTGAAGAGTATTCTTGCCCAGTTCCAGGAAGAGATTTGGAACCGCTTTGCCATACCTCTCGTGCGTCTTGATAGTGTCGGCGTAGCCAAGATTCAGAGTGAGATACCGCTCAACAAGAATCCTTTTGACTACTACGACAAGACCATCATCTCCATCGACACGCTAAAGAATAACGGTCGTTTCCGTGCTTGGCTCGAAAAGACGCATTGGGACATCATCGTCATCGACGAGTGCCACAAGGTGAGTAATGAGGCCAGTCTGCGTGGCGACCTCGCGCAGTTTCTTGCCCAGAAGTGCGACTCGCTCATTCTTACCTCTGCCACTCCGCACAATGGCAATACCGAGTCGTTTGCCAACCTCATGCGCATGCTCGACCCCATCTCCATTCCTCGCAATGGCGAATATACGCAGCAGCACATCGCTCCCTATTATGTGCGCCGCTTCAAAAAGGACATTGAGGACGAGCGAATCCGCGGACAATTCCAAAACCGCAAGGTAGTCAGCATCCCTGTTCACATTGCTCCCGAGGAGGAGCAGTTCCTGAAGGTGCAGCACACCCGTTTTCAATCCATTAGCGATGCCGATGCCACAGACCAGCTCTTCGCACTCAACCTATTCAAGAGCTATCTTTCTTCACCACAGGCTGCCAAGGAGTCCTTGGTAAAGCGAAGTGAAAAAGATGATAGTATTGAAGTTCAGGAGCTGCTCGATTTGGTCAATCGGAATATTTCCTTGGGCATCGACACCCGTTATGCGGCATTCTGCGCAAAACTCAAGGAGATATGGAAGGCGAACAAGCAGGAGCGCATCGTCATCTTCACCGAGCGCATCGCCACGATGAAGTTCCTCTCCGAGAACATCCGAAGGGAGTTCCGTCTCAACGAGGAACAGGTGGTGTGCTTCGACGGCTCGATGACCGACACCGAGCAAGAGGAAATGGTATCCGACTTTGCCAAGGAAGACAGCAAGATAAGGGTGTTCATCTCCAGCGACTCGGGTTCGCAGGGTGTCAACCTCCATTATTTCTGTCATATCATGTTCAACTATGACATTCCCTGGAGTCTCATCACCCTGGAACAGCGCAACGGACGCATCGACCGCTACGGTCAAAAGAAGGAGCCAATCATCTATTACCTCGTGGCACAAGGCGAGGATGAAGACCTACGCACCGACTTCCGCATCCTCGACAAGCTCCGCGACAAGGAGCAGGAAGTACACGACACCTTGGGCGATGCCATGAGTGTGATGTCGCTCTACAACAGCCAGAAGGAGGAAGACGAGGTGAAGGAAGCCCTGAAGACCGGCGATGAGGAGTTTATTGAAAAGTCAGCCACACGCCGTCGTCGCCGTGGTGGTTTCCGGGGCACCGATGCCGTGAAGGCTACACCAGCCAAGGAGCATCTCTCCGACAAGATATTCGAGCACAAACTCTCGCTCTACCAAAGTGACGAACAGTTCTACCGCGACCTATTCAGTCAGCTGGAGGCCATCGGTTCCATCCGTCCTGGCGATGTGCAGTGGCAAGAAGCCTCTGTGCCGTATGTGGAGGTGAAGAACAACGATGAACTCAAGGACGTGCTCTTTGACATACCGAAGGAGGCTGTACCGCAGGACAATATCTTCCGTCTCTGTGCCGACAAGACTATACTCAACAAGAGCATCGCCGACTCGCGCAAGCAGAAGGGGGGCGAGTGGAGCAAGTTTCTGCCACTCTACGACCTGCACCCCATCATCCAGTATCTGCTCACCAAATTCACCGCCTCCGTGCCCAAGAGCCAGGCTTTCGTGGTGAAGGGCGAGCAACTGCCCGAGGGCATGAGCTATTACCTCTTCTATAGTAGCCATGCTAACGGCTTGGGACAGAACCTGCTGAGCAAGTTCTTCCTCGTACCGCTCGACAGGGAGGGCGCTCTGCGCGAAAAGCCCATCTCGCTCTACGATTTCCTGGAGCGGTATCACCTCAACGACTCGTTCCTACAGGGCGTGCAGGAGAGCGACATCAGTGTGTTGCAGCAGAATCTCGACAGTGCCATCGAGAAAGGTATGGAACTCTACATGAAGCAAAAGCAGCAGGACGTGGCGGTGAAAATGGAGAAGGAGTTGAAAGTCTATAATAAGAAACTGAACGATTGGGCAAACAATGCCCAACAGACACTTTTCCAGTTGGATAGTGACGACATACAGATAACCCGTCGCAACCGCAAGAACGAGGAAGAGGAAATCAAGAAAATCAGCGATGAGTCGAGCCAATTCTACCAGGACATGTGCTCGCTCGATAACGCAGAGCCTTACATGCGCCTGCTCGCTGTGTTCTATAACTTTTAATACGAGGAGACTCTATGGCAGACAATATAAAATATCGTTTTATACAGAACGTGGGCGACTACTTCCCATCGGGCTACTTCAGCGATGACTTCCTGGAGAAGGTACAGAAGTGTGCTGGCGTTTCATCTGACGAGCTGAAGCAGCTCAACGCTCCCTTCGTCGCCTTGCAAAAGGAGTACGACGACTACAAGAACTTCATCGTCAATATGCATCCCCGCACAGAGGATGCCATCAAGCATACCCACGACTTCAACACCCGACTGCTCCGCATCCTTGGCTACGACACCGACCATACCTACAACGAGTGGCTCGTGGTGAAGGACGACTGCCAGCCCGCGGAAGTGATCCCCGTACGCCATATCCTGCGCCAAGGCAGCCAGACCAAGATGCTCGTCATGGAGATGCAGCACCTCATCCGTGTGGACGAGCAGGAACCTGCCGGTCTCTTCGAGCAGCAATACGAGAGCGAGCCTGACCGCACCACGCCCCACCAGAAATACTATGCCGGACAGTGGCGCTTTGTCTTCGACCTCGACCGCGAGAAATACAAGATCTCACCCTCGGTCATCAACAAGGCGGTGACCCACATCTTCCTCCTCCCCGAGGAGCGCCGCCCTCACTTCATCCTGATGATGGCGGGCAACGTGGTATTTCTCTTTGACAAGGACAAGTGGGCGAAGGGTGCCTATCTGGAGTTCTCGCTCGATGAGCTCTTCGCCCAGGCACGCATCCCTGCCTTCCGCAACTACTATGCGCTCTTCCACATGCTCTGCGCCAAGCAGACCTTGGCTGCCGATGGCGAGATGGTGCTCATGGACAACATCATCGAGGAGAGCTACAAGAATGCCTATGAGGTGACGAAGGATCTGAAGGAGGGTGTCATCCTCGCCGTAGAGACTTTAGCCAACGAGGCTCTCTACTGGTGGAAGCAACAGGGCACGCTGCCCGTGACCGACTACACCGACGACCGCTTCGAACAGGAGGTGAAGGATGACTGCCTCACCATTATATATAGATTGCTCTTCCTCTTCTACGCCGAGAGCCGCAGCGAACTGGAGATCCTGCCGCTTGGCGACGAGGTCTACAGCCGTGGCTACTCCTTGGAGTCGCTGCGCGACCTGGAGATGGTACGCCTCAACAGCGACGAGAGCCGCAACGGCTATTTCTTCGACGAGAGCATCCGCCACTTGTTCTCCCTGCTCTCCGACGGTCATAACGCCGCACAGGGGCAGGGCAAGAGTTTCCGTGTGCGCCCCATCGACTCGCCACTCTTCAACAACAAGAATCTTCACCATCTCGCCCCGGTGAAGATACGCAACGTGAAGTGGCAGGAAATCATCCGTGCCCTCTCGCTCTCCAAGAAGAAGAACTACTGCGGACGCATCAGCTACGCCAACCTGGGCGTGAACCAGTTGGGTAGCGTCTATGAGAGTCTGCTCGCCTTCCGTGGTTTCTATGCCGAGGAGGACTATATCGAGGTACACAAGGAGGGTAAGCCCGAGGACGGCACGTTCCTCGTGCCTTATAGCCGCATGGGCGACTTCGACATCCGTGAGGTGCTATGCAACCCCGAGACTGGCGAGCCGCAGATTCTGCCCGAGGGCACGTTCGTTTACCGACTCAACGGCCGCGACCGCCAGAAGTCTGCCTCTTACTATACGCCCGAGGTACTCACGCGCAGCACGGTGAAATATACCTTGAAGAGCATCATCGACGAGGTGGCAGCCGGAAAGCGTCCTGCCACAGAATTACTGGAACTCAAGATATTGGAGCCTGCCATGGGTGCCGCCGCCTTCCAGAACGAGGTCATCAACCAAGTGGCGGAGGCTTACCTCACCTACCAGCAGCAACAGCTTCGTGATAAGGGCCGGCAAAACTGGCGCATCTCGCCCGATCACTACCGCGACGAACTGCAGAAGGTGAAGGCTTACATCGCCACACACAACGTGTATGGCGTGGACCTCAACCCTACCGCCATCGAACTCGGAAAACTCTCCCTTTGGCTCAACGTGATCCACAAGGACATGGAGACACCCTTCTTTGCCAATCGCCTCACGGTGGGCAATGCCGTGATTGGTGCGTGGCTGAAGGTGTATAGCCGCGACGAGGTGTATGGCATCAAGACCACCATGGGCAAACAGCGCTTGCTGCCCAACAAGTGGTGGGAGAAGGCTCCGCACAAAATCAAGTTCTTCACCAACCGTGTGAACCGCTCGGTGAACGAGGTCTATCACTTCCTCCTCCCCGATGCCAATATGCTCGGTGTGCGCAGCATCAAGGAGCAGAAGCGTGCCCCAGAGAACAAGGAAGCGGACGCTCGCATGGCAACCCTCCTGAAGGACTGGACTGCGCCCATCGGCGACTTCGACTTCAAGATACTGCAACGCCTCTCGGCAAAGATCGACATCCTGCTGAAGGAGTATTTCACCGACCAGCTCTCCATCGACAAATATACCAACAATCGCCGTGAGATTTGGGACGGCACAGATCATGCCACTGACGGCGAACTGTTCCGTGCCGAGATCCAGGCAGAAACGTATGCACGCAAGCAGGAACTTTTCGACACTCGTTACCGCCGCGACAACGCCTATCGCAAACTGAAATTGGCGATGGACTACTGGTGCGCCCTGTGGTTCTGGGAGTATAAGGATGCCTCGGCGCTGCCCACTCGCGAGGAATACTGGGCAGACTTGGAGGCGTTGCTCGATGTAGATAATGCCTTGCTCGACCGCCGCACTCGCGCCGCATTGGAGCGTGTTGGCTCTGGCATGGTATGCGAGGACGCACCTGAATATGGTGGCGGTCAGCGTATGACAGAGGATGAGTCTGCCATCATCACCAAGACGCAGGAGGAGCTGCTCACCGAGCAGCGCGGCTCTGCCTCGCTCTTTGCCGAAGAGGATCCCTTGCGCCTACAGATAGCCAACCAACTGGCGAAGCGTTACCGCTTCTTCCACCCCATGCTGGAGTTTATTGAGGTGTTTTGGCTGAGGGATGGATTCGACATCATCTGCGGTAATCCGCCGTGGATCAAGATGGAGTTTAACGAGGCGAACATCATTGCCGAGAAATATCCCGAGGTGGCTATCCGCAAAGTCTCTGCTCCCGACGTGCGTCAGAAGCTCTCGCTCTTTATGGAGAACCCTGCGCTGAAATCGCTCTATCTGAGCGAACAGAACGAGCAGGCGTGCAGCACGGCGTTTATGAACGCCTACTGCAACTATCCCTTGTTGGTGGGTCAGCAGACGAATCTCTATAAGTGTGTGCTCGAAAACTGCATGGACTTGGCTTCGGAGGAGAAGGGATACATCGGCATTCTCTGCCCGGAGAGTATCTACGATGACCCTAAGGGACAGCCGCTTAGACGTGAACTGTACAAGCGGTTGCGCTACCATTTCCAGTATCAAAATGAACTTCGGCTTTTTGCCGAAGTTGATCACCATACGGTGTATGGTGATCAACTTCTCGGCCCGCGCCGAAGTTCATCACCGCGCTTCGCTTCGCTCAGCAATTTGTTCCACCCAAGCACAGTGGATGCTTGCTTTGCGCACGATGGACATGGTTTGTGTGGAGGAATTAAAGATGAGAACGGGAATTGGAATACCAAGGCACATCGTGACCGCATAGTAGAGATTACGGATAAAGAATTGCAAGTTCTGTCGGATACGTTTGAGGATGGAACTACGGGGGATTGTGCAAAGTTGGTGAGTTTGCATTCAAGGGAAATCATTGAGATATTGAGCAAAATCTCAGAATTTCATAAACATGTAGATGATGTTCAAAACATAACTTCAATGTGTTTTGACGAAACAAATGCCCCAAAGGCTGGCTTGATAAAGAGACATACTTGTATACCCAATATGGATAAGTATGAAATGATATATAGTGGTCCGCATTTCTATGTTGCAAATCCTATATATAAGACACCAAGAGCCAATTGCACACTCAATTCTGATTATGACAATGTTGATTTGTTGAATATAGGTGACTACTATATCCAAAGGACTAATTATGTACCAACAATCCCACTTCCTGAATATAATCTTCAGGTGAAGGGATTTCAAGCGTATCAAGATTCTAACGGAGAAACTGTTTATGATAATTATTTTGATTATTATAAGATAGGTATTAGAGCTATGATTAGTCAAGCTGGCGAACGCTCGTTGATATGTGCTGTTTTGCCACGCAAAACAGCACATATCCACGGCATTATATCTATCTCGTTCCTCGATAGATATAATGCCGTGGATATGGCTGCACTTTGTGCATCCATAGTTATAGATTTTTACATTAAGACAATTGCTGCACAAAACTTAAGATATAGCAGATTGGCTTCTTTCCCTCTCGGCATCCCTGCAAAGTACCATTCCGCCATGTACTCCCGCACCCTCCTCTTGAACTGCCTCACCTCCCACTACGCTGACCTCTGGAGTGACTGTTGGCGCGACGACTACGCCACCGAGACATGGAGCAAGACCGACGCGCGGCTCAAGCCCTTCTCTGGTCTGACGGAAGAATGGGTATGGAAGACTCCGCTGCGCAACTACTACGAGCGCCGGCAGGCCTTGGTGGAGATAGACGTGCTCGCCGCCATGGCGCTCGGTCTCTCGCTGAAAGACTTGGAGATGATCTACACCATCCAGTTCCCCGTGCTGCAGCAGAACGAGAACGACACATGGTATGACGCCAAGGGCAACATCGTCTTCACCTGCTCCAAGGGCCTCACCGGCGTGGGCCTCGACCGCAAGGGCAGCAACAAGACAGGCGTAAAAGGCTGGGAAGACATTCGCGGCGAGCAGCTCGACCAGAACACCTACGCTGGCACCGCCCCCACCCATACCCATACCATCGACCCGCAGAAGAGCGAACTCTACGGTGGCCAGCAAGTAATCTACCACGCCCCCTATACCCGTTGCAACCGCATCGACGACTACCGCACGGCTTGGGCGCATTTCGAAAAGATGTTCAACGAGTAACATAAAGAAGCAATGAACGAAAAGAACATAGACATACAGACAAGGACAGACTTCAACCAAGTGTGGGGCATCATAACCTATCATCGGAAACGGGTGTCAAAGACCGTTGACGACGAAGGGCTCCGCATGATATGGGAGGTTGGTGCATACGTAAGTTATAAGTTGAGGCATTCGGAATGGGGTGCAGGTGTAGTACGCCAACTTTCAGAGTATATCCACACGCAAGACCCTACGGTGAAGGGGTGGAGCTACCGCACCATATACAAGATGGTGCAACTATACGAAGCATACAGCTCAGAGTCGTTCACCGCATTGCTTGAAACCACAACGCCGAGCAATCTTATAGCTTGCCAGCAGATGGATTCGTATTCTGAATTTGTGTCAATTGAATTGGCACAAATTCCTAATGTGCTATTTTCAACAGGATGGAGCAACCACCAACTCATTCTAAATCGTTGCAAGACCAATGAAGAACGCCTTTTTTATATGCTGTTTGCAAAGAAAGAACAACTGCAAAACAAACAATTGGAGCGAGCCATCAAAACGGATGCAATGTCTTCCATCCTTAGAGCGAAAGGCGTTCAGTCGGAAGCGCTCCACGATACTTATGCTAAGTCGCCAGCCTTATTCAAGGACACAGCCTACTTGGACTTCTTGGGGTTGCCAAAGAAATACAAAGAAACGAGACTGCGCAAGGGCATCGTAGAACACATGAAGAATTTCATACTGGAGATGGGAAAGGATTTCCTGTTCATCGACGAGGAACATCCTATAAAGGTCGGTGGAAAGACCTACAAGATAGATTTGCTCTTCTACCATAGGTTGCTTCAATGCATGGTTGCTTTCGAACTAAAGACAACAGAATTCCGCCCCGCTTACCAAGGTCTGTTGGAATTTTACCTGGAAGCGCTCGACCAAGAAGAACGTAGGTCGAACGAGAACCCTACCATAGGAATCATTTTGTGTAAAGAGTCGGATATGGAAACCGTAAGGTTCGCCCTCAACCGCAGTATGAGTCCCATGATGATTATGCAGTATAAAGAACAACTAAAGGTGGGTAGCGTTATTCAACGAAGCATTGAAGAATACTGTAAATACATGAATATGTAACAGAACGCCTTGACCTCAGTAATTCAGCAACCACTGCTTGCTGAATTTTACCATTAATATACACAGCCTATGCTACCATTACAACAAGCGCGTGAAGTGCGCGACTCTATCATAGAATATATCAAGGCCACCTTCCGCTTTAAGGAGAAGGTGGTAGGTGACGCTTTCTATCGCTTCATAGAAGACAAGGAAGACGGACTGTTCAAGGGACCATACATTTCCTTGAAGACTCCGTTCGTGTCTGCAACAGAAGAAGAAAGCCGAAACATTCCGCTCGACATAGCCCCAGACTTTCCGCCGTACAGACATCAGCTACAAGCTTTCAGCCAACTTACGATGCACGATGGCCATGAGCCGGAACCCACCCTGCTCACAACAGGAACCGGTTCTGGTAAGACGGAGTGTTTCCTTTATCCAATACTCGACTACTGCTACAACTGCAACAAGTACGAACGACAAATGGGCGTGAAGGTCATCATCATGTATCCGATGAATGCCCTTGCCAGCGACCAAGCAAAACGTTTGGCGGAGACTATATGGAACGATGAACGGCTGCGCGACAAAGTGACGGCAGGACTCTTCGTGGGCGAGGGCGTTGATGCCAAAGAATATCCGCGCACGATGGGTGAGCACAACATCATAGAGAGCCGTGATGCCATACTCGACACCGTGCCAGACATACTGCTCACCAACTTCAAGATGCTCGACTATGGATTGATGCGCCAGCGCTTCAGTACGTTGTGGAAGGGAAACATTGACACCGATGCGAAGGCGCTGAAGTTTATCGTTCTCGACGAGCTGCATACCTACGATGGTGCACAGGGAACGGACGTGGCAAACCTTATACGCCGACTGAAACTGAAATTGAATATGCCAAAGGGTACATTGTGCCCCATCGGAACTTCGGCAACCATCGGCAACGGGCCTGATAGCAAGGCACGTCTGTGTGAATATGCCACAGACGTATTCGGCGAGACGTTTGAAGAAAAGAATGTCATCGAAGAGCGCCGCATACCTGTCAGTGAATATGTAGTGGGAACTAACAATAATCTGCCTGACGCAAAACTGATAAAGACCTGTGAGTTTGGTGCTAACGACACGGTGGAGACATATATGCGACGACTATGCAAGACGTGGCTGAAGACAGCAAACGTCGCACCCGTAGAAGCCGGACTGCGACTGCGACAAATGGAGATAGTGAAGTCGCTGCTGGAGGCATTGTCTGCAGGCATCATGTCGCTTGAAAACATCAAGAAGCGACTCATAGACACCGATGCCAACTTCCGCACTCTCTATCTGAAAGACGGCGATAAGGTGTGTCTGCTGGCGATAGAAAACCTGCTAGCACTGATAGCATACGCAAAACGTCCGCTCAACGACACTGGCAAACAGATACCTATGCTATACCTGCAGGTGCAACTGTGGCAGAGAGAACTGAGCGGCATATTGCGCTATTTCCAAAAAGAACCGGAGTTCGTATGGCGACACAGCCTGAAGAAGACTGAAGACCGTGTGGCTCTTCCAATGTACTTCTGCCGTGAATGTGGGGCAAGTGGTTGGCTGACGCGACGACTGCAGACAGACGACTGCTACTGTTCGGATGTGGCAACCATCAACAAGGCGTTCATGGATCACGAGAAAGAGGTGATGCTCTTGAATATAGAGAACACAAGTCATCAGCCTATAGACGAGTATGTGAACGAGACTACAACAAACATAGCCTATCATGTAAGTACAAAAGACTTGCGCGTTTCGGACAACAGTGATGAAGACACGCTCAGAGTAAGAGTCTGTAGCCGTACCACCTCCAACAAGAACGGCAACCAACGCTTTGCCACCAACTGTCCGGAATGCAACAGTGATTCAATATGTCAGATAGGTGGCAGAACATCAACCCTGTCAAGTGTTGCTGTGAGTCAGGTTCTTTCTAGCGACTTTGACCATGCCGAAGCAAAAGACCGCAAGGTGCTTGTGTTTACCAACAGCGTACAGGATGCGGCACATCAGGCTGCCTTCTATGAGGCAAGGACATTCCGCTTTCTCTTCCGCCAGTCGATGCAACAATATATCAACACGCTCGACAAACCGGTAAGCATTACAGAACTTCAAGAAGGTTTCAAACGCTATTGGAAAGAACAGCTGACAGAAGAGGAATACTACAACCGCTTTCTGCCTGCCGACCTTGCCACACACATAGACCTTCGCAAGAACTATCGTGAGGGCAGCGGGTTCATGGAGTCGTTTAAGAAGGAATTCGATGTCCGTGTAGATTGGGAGATAGTGAGTGAGTTTGGCTTGACTTCACAGTTGGGTAGAACACTTGAAAAGACCGGAGCTTCAGCCACCTTCTTCAAGAGCGAAGATATCCGCTTGATATACGAAAAGATGAAGGTTTGGCTCCAAGCAAACAATCTGGATATTGCCGATGACGAGAACAAATTCTGCCATTATGTCTACGGAGTAATGCAAAGAATGAGGCAGCATGGTGCGGTGGATCATCCTTATCTTTATAGTTACAGGAATGAGAAACTGACTTCATGGGCTTTGAACTGGAACTTTGACAGCAGACATTTTCTGAACAGGAAATTCGGCGATAGTGTACGTTTCCCGAAGCTGCTTGGCATTGCCTTTCAAGACAGAAATGGAGACATGCTCGACATGACTGTGCTGAGAAGGGAGAAGCCCAACTGGTACACCAACTATTTCAGAAGATGCTTCACCTGGCCCATTGAAAAGAATATCACCCTTTTCAATGACTTCATACGCACACTTCTGAAAACTATGGAAGAAGTGGGCTTGGTGAACTATGCTCCTCAAGGCGGTGGCAACTATGCCCTTAACGCTGAGCATATCTGGGTGAGCAGAAATGTGAAACACATAAAATGCAGCAACTGCCAGTCAACGCTCTACGTAGCTCGCCAAGACTATTGGAGCGAGGACACACCATGTCTGAACTATAAATGTCAGGGTAATTATTCAGAAGAGTCGAAACCAGAACTGAACTACTATCAGCAGGTATACAACCGAAATATTTCGCCGCGTGTCTATGCACATGAGCATACAGGATTGTTGGAGCGTGGAGAAAGAGAACAGTTGGAACATGACTTCAAACTGCACCCATATTCTAACTCTGTCAACGTGCTTGCAGCTACATCCACATTGGAAATGGGTATTGATATTGGTGACTTGAACGTGATGGGCAATGCCAACATAGCTCCTAAACCCAGCAATTTCCTGCAACGAGTGGGACGTGCCGGACGCAAAGAGGGATCGGCTCTCGTACTGAACTATGCCCATTCAGGAGAACCGCATGACATGTACTACTTTGCCTATCCCGAAGAAATGATGGAAGGCGAAGTGAATACACCGGGATGTTTCTTGCAAGCCAAAGACATTTTGCGACGCCACTTCTTGGCCTACTGCATCGACACGTGGGTTTCTGCTGACAATGATCACAGCATACCTACCAACGTGAGGGATTTGCGATTGACAGAAGATGCCATGTCTTCGCCGACGTTTGTTATCAACAGAATAATTGCCTTTATTAAAGAGAATAAAAACTCATTAAAGACACATTTTGCGGAACAATATGACGAGAAGACACAACCTACATTGAAGCAATTGGCAGCAACGCTCGAAGACGAATCGTTCTATCAGTCAGTCATCAAGGAATTCCAAACGCTTACCGACCGTCTGTATGGATTGATAGACGAACTGAACGAATACAAGGAAAAAGAAAGCAAGTTACAGCCCAATGACCCTGCCAAAGATGTGTTGAAGGACTTGATAAAAGTATGCAAAAGGCAATATGCATCCATTCAAGCGGAAAATGTCATAGAATATATGACTAACAGCGGACTGCTGCCCAATTATGCCTTCCCCGAAACTGGTGTGAAACTCGAAGCCAGTGTATACTCTAGCAGGGAGAAGGAAGACAAGAAAGACAATATCGCCGAACCGAAGGTGATTGAGCTTACAAGGTCGGCAACGCAAGGCATCAGAGAACTGGCACCTGGCAATAAGTTCTGTACGCAGAAGTTACAACTCGAAGTGAGTGGTATACCGACTTTCGACTGGAAGGATAACCTCATTTCCATGCGTTATTGTTCGAAATGCGACTGTGTGGCAGAAAAAGGTACGGCAGAGTATGCCACGGCTGGTTGTCCAAAATGTGGTGACCCTTCGTGGGGAATCAACACCCACAATTATCTGAAATTCACCAATGCACGAAGTGCCATGATGAAAGCTGACGCTGTACTCGATGATGCAAACGAGGAGAGGGTGAAGGAGCAATATATTGTGAAGAAACACTTCATGTTTCATCACAAGGGTATCGTATCCTCGTATGCAATGAAGAGCATCGGTTTCGGTATAGAGTTCTGCAACAACATGGATTTGTATGAGACCAACTATGGCATGCAGATGCAGGCAGGCAGCAAGGTGGAAGTGAACAACGACGGGCAGATACCCGAAAACGGTTTTGTTACCTGCAAATATTGTGGCAAATCGACTCCACTTTTGGCAAAACAGACCAAAGAGCATAAACCTGTAGAGCAGCATTATAAGTTCTGCAACCATAAGGATGTAACTTTTGCAGATGACACTCATGGTGATGTGTTCGAGACACTTTACCTCTATCGCCATATGCAAACCGAAGCCATCAAGATACTTTTGCCCATACAGATTATGGACGCTAAGGCCGCAGTGGAAATGTTCAAGGCCGGAATAGAATTAGGCATGAAGGAATATTACCACTCTTCCCCAGAGCATATCAGAATGGACTCCTATTCGGAAATGAATCAGGCAACGGGCAAGAAGGACTATTATCTGGTGATGTATGACACAATACCTGGCGGTACTGGCTATCTGGCAAAATTGTACAACACGGAAGAATTCTCGAAAATGATACAGTTTGCATACGAAAAGATAAAGGACTGCACATGCCAGTTGGAAGGCAAGGACGGTTGCTATCATTGCATCATGACTTACGGCAACCAATACAGCAGAGCAGAATTCAGCCGAGAGCAGGCCGAACACCTCTTTGAAAAGCTTGTTGGTGGAGCAAAGTCGTGGGAAAGCATATCGGGTTCGGTAGGTACAATAGCCACTAACGGAGCCGCCGAAGACAGCGAACTGGAATTGAAGTTTATACGAGCCTTGCAGACGCTGGCTGGAAATAATGGCTGGAGCTTTG
>CAVKLF010000043.1:0-18836 GCA_963657075.1 bacterium
GTCAAGATATTTGGCTAGGAGAGGTTGTCCATCCACGGACTATCTCCCCTGAGCCCTTTTTCTCTGCCGATTATGATGTCATCAGTATTGTTCATATTACCTTGCATTTTTGTGCAAAAATACAAAAATATGCCGATAATACAGCTATAAGTCCTTTTTTTTTTGACTTATAGCTGTATTATCGGCATATTTTAACATAATGCAACGAAATCTGGGCAGGCTTCTTTCTAAGTTATTCCCCGCTCCTGATGCTCTCGATATACTCCCAAAGCTGTTTGTAGAACGGGTGCTTCGTCATCGTGTCTTTGTTGCCCAGTATGATGAGCTTCATTCTCGCTCTCGTCATCGCCACGTTCATGCGGCGAAGGTCTTTGAGGAATCCAATCTGCCCCTCGTCGTTGGAACGAACCAGGGAGATGAGAATCACATCTCGCTCCTGTCCTTGGAATCCATCCACGGTGTTCACGCTGATGAGGCGGCGGTAGGGCTTGAAGAAGTCGTACTTCTTGACGAGCCGCTTCAAGTATTGTACCTGCGCACGATAGGGGGAGATGATGCCCACATCGATGCTCTCCTCCAGCACACGCTGCTTGCCTATCTTCGTGAAGTACTCGGCTAGGGTAAGAAGGGTTAGCTCGGCTTCTGCCTTGTTGATGCGGCCGAAGCTCTCGCCCACGAATTGCTCCTTGAAGTTCAGGTCTTCCTTTTCTTCTATCGTGTCGGCTGGTTCCTTGTCGGAGGTGTCAATCCACGTGATGGGGTGGTCGTAGTCGAGAATGCCGCGGTATTTGATTTGCGGCGCACTCTCCACTTGTCCTTTGTAGAACCAGTTGCTGGAGAAGCGCATAATCTCGTCGTTCATGCGATATTGTATTTTCAAGAGAGTCACCACTTCGGGCTTGTTCTCGGCGATGCGCTCCATCAGCGTTTTCCCCAGTCCTGCTCTTAGGGCGGCAATGCTCTTCACGGTAGGAGGAAGCTGACAATGGTCACCTGCCAAGATCACTCTCGATGCCCTTCTCATCGGAATCCAGCAGGCGGCTTCGAGTGCCTGGGCGGCCTCATCGATAAACAAGGTGCCAAACTTCATGCCTTCCAGCAGGCGATGGGCGGAACCTACGAGGGTGCAGGCGATGACGCGTGCCTCGCCCATCAGTTCACTGTTGATGCGTATCTCTATCTCGGCGGCACGGCTTTTCAGACGCTCCAGCTTCTGATGGTAGTTCTCACTGCCCCGCTTGCGATTTTTTCGAAGTTCGCGGATGGCTTTGCGGATGGCCCAGAGCTGTGGGTAGTCGGGATGCCCCTCGAAACGGCGCTCGTAGGTAAAGCCCAGCATCTTGTCGTTTACTCGTGTGGGATTGCCGATACGGAGCACATTGATGCCTCGGTCTACCAGCTTTTCCGAAATCCAGTCTACTGCCATGTTGCTCTGTGCGCAGACCAATACTTGGCTCTCTCGCATCAGCGTCTCATTAATGGCTTCTACGAGGGTAGTGGTCTTGCCTGTTCCTGGAGGTCCGTGTACTATCGCCACGTCTTTTGCCCAAAGCACCTCGTTGACAGCTCTTTCTTGGGTGGGATTGAGCCAAGGGAACTTGAGTGGTTCGAAGGAGAATCGCCCCGCCTTCTGATGCGAATAAAAGAGGTCTCGGAGATAAGCCAGCCGGTTGTTTTTTGCCTTCATCGTGCGGTCGAGCGCCTCAAACATCAGCTTGTAGCTCGTCTCATCGAAGGAGAGCTGTACGCCGATAGGCTCCGCTGATTGCTGCAAATCGAGCAGGGGCGCAGAGTCGGGCACGGTAATTACCATTCGGTCGCCGTCCACATAGCTTACCACTCCTGTGAAGGAGAAATATTTGAGTGAAGAGTGATGAGTGAAGAGTGAAGAATTCTCTTGCTTTTCCTTCTGATTCTTTTGCGAAGAATTCTGGGAAATATTGCTATTTGATTCTTCACTCTTCACTCTTCGTTCTTCACTCCTAAAAAACATAACCGGGCGACCGAACTCAAAGTTGTGCTCGATATCTTGGTCGGAGGTGCGGAACACCTCGATGGCTGTTTGGTTCAGCGAATTATAAAAACTCTTTCCCACACGCAGCGGGAAACAGGCATCGCCACGCTTCACCTTTCGCTGCATTCCTATCTGTTCGGTCTGCTTGCGGAAGGCTTCCTTCTCGGTGTAATATTCCAGTTGGAGCAGCGTGCGCTGCTGCAATAATGCCTGTATTGGTGAATTTTGTTCCATATAGAGTGCAAAGTTACGGCAAATCTTGCTTATATGGAAAGATTATCAGCTAAATATCATTAAGTAATAGTAAAAAATAAGTTGGTAGAGTTTTTATGTTGTCTCTTTTTGTCTCTGTTGTCATAAATACTCTATTCATAAAAAAGCTCTATTGGCGTAACGTTAGATTGGTTACGACTATGATTTGATTGGTTTACGACAACAGAGACAAAAAGAGACAACAGGAAATGGGATGAAAATGTACCAAGTTTTTTTATCATCACTAAGTTTCCTTACTTCCCAGCTTTCTTAATTTCCGAAAGCTGCGCAAGTTTTACCGATTCCACGAATCATAGTCGAGTACCTGATTGTCGGCTTGGTTGGTGCTGTCGCCTTCGATGGTTTCTGGTTGCGCCTCTGCTTGGTGCCTATGATAATAGGTGCCGATGATGAGGGCGGAAAATACCAAGATCAGAATGCACAGCACAGCGACTGAACGTGGACGGCGATGGGGGGTAAAGGGATGCTTGCGCAAGGTCTCGATACTCTCTGGACGATGGTAGAAATCGCGAGTGGTGCAGAGCTTTGCCATATCCTCCAGTGCCTGGTCTTTTACTACCTGCGTCATGTCGGCTATTACCATGCCCAGCGAGTAGATGTCGGCGCGAGGCTCTGCGCGCGAACCCATCAAGAGTTGCTCGGGGGCAATGTAACCAGAAGTGCCGGCAGGCAACTTCAACACATAGAAGGTGTCGCTGTCTGACAGTCCGAAGTCGATGACCTTCACATTCTGCCCAGTATGCGTCACCATGATGTTGGAGGGCTTGAGGTCGCGATGGATAATCTGCTTGTTGTGCATGTACTCCAAGGCGTCCATCAACTGGTGGGTTATCTTATGCGCCAAGTCTATGGTGAGGGCATGCTTGTCGATGAGGGCTTGCAGGTTCTCACCGTCGATGTATTCTATCACGATGGTAGGGCCGAGGTCTGGCAATTGCTCCAGTGCGATGGTGCGGCAGATGTTGGGGTGCTCCAGTTGCAGCCCAATCTCAAACTCCTTGGTAAGAGCCTGTTGGTAAATCGGGGTATAAAGAAAGTCCTTCTTAAGGCATTTCAGAATGTATCGCTTACCATATCGGGTAGCCGTGAAAAGTCGCGTATGCCCCGATGCCGACACATAGTATTCGCAGAGATTGCCATAGGCATTCTCCACGGGCATAGGGTCGGCAGTGCTCATCTCCTTGCCCAGGTCTTCGGTAAAGCCTGAGGAAGAAGTCTTCTTGGCTTGTATTTCAGCTATCGTGTTAGTTTTATCTTTTTGGTCGAGCATAGATATTCCTCTTTTATTTCTTGATGATGTTGATAAGGGTAAGACCGCCGTTTCTTCCTGCTACGAACGAGGCGGTGTGCTCGCCATTTCGCTCTATGTACGGCAGGTATAGGGGCTGCCCCTTGATGAAGCATCCTGTCATAAATCTGTCGCCCTCTTGCAGCTTGCTGTTTTCTGATGCCTCTATCTCATATAGGCTGTTTCCTAGGTAGCGGAGTCGCAGTATTCGGTTCGGACTCCATCCGATGGCTATCTGTGCATTCTCCTCCAGATCGCTGCTCACGAGCTGGCTTGCCTTGAAGAAAGACGAGTTGTACTTGGTGCTCGTCTTGAGCCACTGTGTGAAGGCGAGGTAGTTGGTGTGGCCGATATATTGCGACAGGATGTCGAGTGTCAACGTGCGAGGCTTGTGGTTGTCGTTCACATAGCCATATAGTCGTTTGAGGGTGGAGGCTGATACGCGGTGGCCAGTCTCTCTTTCGAGATAGAACGAGAACTCCTCGAAGTCGGTAGTGGTGCCTAGTATTCGGCCAAATTTCTGTTCTACGAGCGATTTGAGCTCTTCTATTTCTGGTGTTGTCATGAACTATAAATAATGTTTTTTATTGCTCTACGATATTCTTAAACTTACCCCACATGCTGTGCTTTTGATACACAGCTTTCTTGCCTATTGGCACATGGAGCACGCAGGTGGCTGTATAGTTGCTGCCGTCGGTGGTGCTGAAGGCGTTCTCCTGGCAGACTGGTGGATAGACGGCATCGATGTAGATGTCGGTCAGTGGGCAGCCGTCGAAGGCATATTCGCAAATCTGTTCAGCCTTTGTGCCGAGTCTTACCACTTTCAGATGAGAGCATCCTTGGAATACTCCGCTAGGCAGGGTGCGAAGGCTGGCAGGGAGTTTGACTTCCTCTACCTTGCTATTCATAAAAGCTCCTTGCCCTATGTCTTTCATGCCGTCGGGGAAGGCAAACTGGGTAATGCTGCACTCCTTGAAAGCATAGTCGCCGATGCTGGTAATGGTAGACGGAAGGGTGTAGCTGCCCGTCTTGCCCATCGGGAACCAAACTATCTCTGTACCGCTGCCATTGAGCAATACGCCGTCTTGGCTGCTATAGTAGGTGTTGGCCTTGGACACCTGAATGTTCTTCAGCCCTGTGCATCCGCTCGATGGCAGAAGACTGGTGACGGAGGCTGAAATCTCTATCGACTCCAGTGCCGTACAGTGGGCGAAGGCATCTTTCTCGATGGTGGTGGCATCGGAAGGCAAAATGACGTGCTCCAGCTTGTTGCAGTCGGCGAAGAGACCTTGCCCGATGACATGGTCTTCCGTATATCTTGACGCTCCGTAGGGACCTCCACCTGCTACGACCTTGACATCGGTCATGTCGATGTCGGCTAGTTTGCCTGCCGTCGCCGTCCCATCGGGATTGCGCCCCATCATCATTCTGAGGCAAGCGAGGTCGTCGCCATTCAGCGCCCCTGCTACCGAGAGCGAGGTGTATTCGTAGAGATGATTGCCCATCAGGGTGGCCAACTCCCCTGCCTCGCTAAGCATGATAGCATCGCTAGTAGTAAAAGTGATGGCATCGCCGATGGTCTCGCCCACGCTGTTCTTGGCGTATGGCCATAATTGGTAGGTGCTGTTGCGCTGCAGGTCTCCGATGCGTAGTTTTTGCTGCCCGATGAAGCCTTGGTAGTCGCTGAGAATTACCTTCTGCCGATTGCTGTCTGATGTCTTGGTCTTACTGTCTCCTGTGGTAGTTGCGTCTGTTAGGACGTAGTAGCAACCGGTCTCTGTGATGGGTTCACCGCCATTCTCTGTGATTTCATATCCTATGATGACGCTCATAGGTCCGTGGCTCAAGATGGCTTGCTCTCCTAGTGCAGGCTTCTCATTGGGCTGAGTGGTAAAGTTCATCACGTTGCTCTTTGTGGTGGTTCGTCCATTGCTGCCTTCCAACATGTAATAATAGGTGGTGCCAGCGGTGAGATTCTCCAGTAGGGCTGATACATTCGAACCTTCGGTCTGTACACTGGTGACGCTTTGTTCCATACCTTCCGTTTTGCCCAATCTGAAACAGAGTTGTGGCATTTCTGTCTCTCCCTCCAGTACGGCACTTCCGTTTAGCGTAGCCGCCGTTCGGGTAATGCCGGTGGCTGCCAGAGTGGAGAGGTGAGGCTCTAGATGGGTAGGTTTGTCGCTCTCGCTGCATGCGGAGAGCACTCCTACGAGTATGAAATATAAGATGTATCGATAATTCATTTCTTTTCAGACTTCCCTAGTTTGATTCCTATTCCTATGCTACCCTGCCATTGCTTGCCGGCGATGGTGATGGCTGAGGCTGACACTGTGAGTTTGCCGAATGATCCGAGCAGACCGAGCTCGGCTGCCACACCCTTGTGGGTGAGTCCGTCATTGAGCAGATAGCCCCCACCTTCGCTCTCGCTTTGTTGCCATGCGGTGCTAGCCTTGCCGTAGCCGAGGCCTTCGAAGAGGCAGATGCCGTAACTGATATGATGGATGGCCCCTGCTGTGATGGTATAGTGGCTATTTCGGGTCGCGCCAGTATAGTAGGGCTTGATGCTGCTACCTTCGGTGTATCCCTCCTTGTCGCAGTTGCCCATGGTGTTGCCGATGCTCCTCAAGTCGCTGCTGGCATGGACGAAGAAGCCGTGGCGGTGCATCAGGGCAAACATGACTCCGTACGACGGACCGTCCTTGTGCTGGGCGATGGTGGCAAGGGTGTAGATGGCCAAAGGCATCTTCGGTTTTACCTTCTCGATGGCGATGGTGTCTACCACAGTCTTGACCTCTACGATGGTATCGTGCAGTTCTGTCAGGTCGGGCTTGGGTAGATTCATTTTCAGCTCGTATGTCATGCGGCTTTCCAGGGGCTTGCCCAGTTGGTAGTCGCGGAGTACGCCCCATTCGGGGTGCTTCAGGGTGAGTGTCCTGGTGCCTTTGGGCAGATAGAGCCATATTTCGCCTACCTCGTCCTTGCGTTTCACAATGCCGAGGGGCGAGGAGAAAGCAAAGTCGAGCGGAGCCTCCACCTTGATGAGGGCGCAAGCCTCGTCGTTGAGATCTCGCACGGGGTGGATAAAGGCACTCACGTCGTTGGGCAGCAAGCGGAAACTTGCCACCGTGAATTCCTGTGCCCGAATATTTTGTGGAGCAAACCAAAGGATAAGAATCAAGCAAACTGCCTGGAAGCGACTTAAAACGTATGTCTTAACTCCCTTGAACTTCTTGACTCCTTTCATTCCTTCTACTCCTTCAACTCCTGTTCTTGCTCCCATAGTCTATTTTTATTCTAGATTGAAGTCTTGCATACTGATTACCTCGTTGCCGTTGCCTATGCTCTGGGCTGGCTGCCAGGTCCTCACGTGGATAAGTGGCATCGACTTGTCTCTGAAGTCCCAGAGCAGGAAGAGGTAACCGTCGTCGCAGTATCTGTCGCTCTTGTATTGCTGTCGGAGGGTTACTCCGTAGATGCCGTCCATCGTAGGGTGGCGCATGATGCGAAAGCCTGAGAACTTGACATCTATCTTCTGGTTGGCAGCAAATACTTTCGATAGTCGGGCGATGTAGTCTCGCTTCGAGTGGATGGCGTAGGTAACCTTGGGTTCGGCCTGACACTTGTTGTCGTTAGTCGCTGGCTTGATGACGTTGCCCACGATGATGAGCGCCTTGTCGCTGAATACCTGTCTGAGAAAGTCGATGTCCTTGGTGGTGTAAGCGGTGCGGAAATGCTCGCAGTAGTTCAGTATCATGTGGCGGCGCTTGGCATCGATCTCGTTCAGTTTGCCCTGCATGATTTTCGAGGCTTCCTTGTAGAAGGGATTTGATTGAGCCATCGTCTTGAGGTCTACTTGAGAGATTGCCTTGCTGTTTCTGCTTACTCCAGTCTTTCTTCCGTTTACTTCTCCTTTCCCATTACTTGCTCCTCCTACTCCCCTATTGTTTTCGGTGTTGTTATCCGCCGCTAGATCTGCTTCAGTTGCTTGTTCGTTTGCTTGCAAATCTGCCGAAAACTTCGCTTGCACTTGCGAGGCGGCTTTCGTATTTTCGGGAATGACTGCACCCTTTTGATTGTCCACGAAGGTCACCATTCCCTGACGGTCGATGTATCCCTCCCTGCCCGAACTCTTTTCGCGGAATCTGAGTTGTCCGTTGCGGTAGCGAGTGTCGAGCAAGCAGTTGCGTAAGGGGATGATAAATAGCTGTTTGCCGTCTTCATCCTCTACTATATACCGCTTGCCTTCCGCTCCTTGTTTCTGCTCTACAAGTTCGAGCCCCTCGTTTACTCCATATCGGGTTTCTTCCTTGCTGCCTTTATGAGCAGCAAAGGGTAGCAGCCACAAGGCTGCCACCCATCCTCCGAGTAGGAGTACCAGAAGGGATAATACGAATACCGTCTTCTTCATTTATTATAATTAGATAGATTTATCTTTCTTCGATGTTGTCTTTTTTAGAAAGACGACATTATTGCCAATTCTCTATTTCTCCACCGATGTCTATCTTCACCTGCTCTGGGTTGTCGCTGATGACGAGATTGACGAGATGTTCCGTGCCTGGCCTGAACACGAATTTGCTCTCGAAGAGGTAGCTCACGCCTTTCATGATTACCTCGATGAGCGGCATACGGTTCTCTATGCGCTGTGGCACGATAATGGCCGAGTAGGTGGTCTCGTCATCCTGGTGGGCAGTGATGGTCTGGCTAGTACCCTTTACTTTGCGTGTTGCCATGCCTGCCTGTAGGTCGATGGTGGCAGTTGGTACGGTATTGTGGATATAGACCGTAGCGGTGGTAGGCATGTCGCCCTCAAAGTCTTCTCCCTTCACGAGCCTTATCTTCAGCTTGCTCATGATGTGCTTGAAGGTGAGGCTTACCGGGGATGCTGAGGCGGTAATGCTCTTGCTGGTAGCGAAGAGCAGGTCGCTTGCCTCATAACCGCCGAGTGCATCGGCAGTCTTGGCAGTGCTCTGGTCAGTGCTCACGTTGAATGGCTGGTCTTCGATGCTGCTTATATCTTTTGTGTATGGGTAGTAAGCGTAGGCATTGAAGGTACCGTCGTCCCAGTAGAGGGTGCGAGCGGCAGTCCAGTTGGAGCCATCGTATGTCAACGCCTCATTGTTCACGAGGTTGCCACCTATCTGCAGTGGCGCATCGGCTTGGGCTACATAGAGACCTATCTTGTCGCTCTTCTCGAAAGCTGTCTCTGTGGCACGAGTTCCTGGATGGTTCATGACGAACGTCATCGGTGTCGACTTGGCGTCTTGGTAGCGAAGAGCCGTTTCCGACTCGTCGCTGCAAGATGCCAATCCTAATATTGCCAACGCAAAACTAGCGTATATTATTATATGTTTCTTCATGTTTTTTATCTTTTAATCCTTTTTTAGCGATGCTTTCTCACCTTCGACATTTTCAGCGGACTACCCGTGTGGAGTACTGGGGTATGCTGATAGGTACCGGCGTTTCTATGGTCGCCATTGCCACCGAAGGCACGGCTCTCCACAATACCGGCGTCGCGCTTGTCGTTCTTCACGAAGTCCTCAAAGCTGTAAGTCTCGCCGGCGTAACGCTTGATGCGCTTCACGATACTCTCACGGCTGATGGTGCTGTAGTATGGAATATCGTTGTTCATACAAGAGTTAGGCTCCGAACGGAATACGCCGCGATTGTGCATGTAGCCACCCTCGTAGATGTCCACGATGTCGCTATAGCGGTCGTCAAAGATGAGATGGCTCCAGCCTACGCTGTGCATCTTGCCCGTGAGTTCGAGGTTGTCGTACCAACCGAGAGCCTTGGCGCCACTTACTGCGTCTACGTGTCCGCAACAAGTACAATCACAGAAATCGATGAATGCATTGTGGTAGATATACTCATCGCCGAGTTTGCCGAATCCATGTCCGCCAGCCTCGTGCTGGATCACTCCACGTGAGTCGAGAGGATAGCCGTAGGTGCTCAGAGGGCAGAAGGCGATAGCCGCTCCACTATACCACATCTGGCAGATACCACCATAATCGGTAGAGTTTGGCACGATGATGATGAGCGTCTGGTCAAGGTTGTCCTTGGTGACCGTGGGAGCATTCAGCGAGTAGTCGAATATCTCGTCATAGTCTGCCTTCAGACCGACACCTCCCGTGAAAGTCGTGTTGAAGCGGTTGTACTTGATGGTGTTCACCGTTCCTACACCACTCTCGGTAGAGAGAGGCATGGCAGTGTATACATTGAAGTAGTCGCGATAGGTCTTGTATGGCTCGATTCCGAAGAAGTACTCTACCTCCTGCTTGATGTTTGCCAAATATTCGCCACCGGCAATGTCCTTGGCATTATAGCCGTCGCCGAGCAATACGATGTTGATGCCGCCGTTATTGCCCTTGGTAGCTTTCTGCAAAGTAATCCACTCGTCCTCGCCATACTCATAGTTGTACTGCGTCACGCTGCACTCGTGGGTATAGTCCTTGTCTTTCAGACGGAACACCACCTTGCCGTCTCTGTCGGCAGAACCTTTCGCCATGGCATTGATGGTGAGTGTCACCTCCGTCTTCTTGCTTCCGCTAGAAGGAGAAACCTCGCACCAGTCAGGCTTGCTTGCCACTTCCCAGTCGCCCTCGGCATTGATAACCAAGGTCTGCTTGTGCTCCGTGTTGAGGGCGCAAGCTACGGATGGACGGCAAACGAGTTCGTGGTGAGCGGCGATGCGCTTGAAGTCGCACCAGCCGGTTGCGGC
Organism: bacterium; assembly: GCA_963657075.1. Classification (GTDB taxonomy): domain Bacteria; phylum Bacteroidota; class Bacteroidia; order Bacteroidales; family Bacteroidaceae; genus Prevotella. Next base: position 10,297 of record CAVKLF010000043.1, read on the forward strand.
CTGATATTGCTGGATGGCAGACTCGGGCACTTCAAGAGTGAAATTATCTTTGGCTACGCCATTGAAAGCACCATTGATAACAGTAGCAGGCATCTCGCCCTTGCAAACGATGCTACTTATTCCGTAGCAGTTCTCAAAAGCACCTCCGTCTCCACCAGAACTTGATTCATATCCAATCGTCTCTACTGAGGCGGGGAAAATGACACCTTCCAGACTTCTACATTGTGCAAAAGCACCAGCACCAACATTCACTAAGTCTTCAGGAAATTCTAGTGTACCCATCAGGCGCCAGTTGTAGGCGAATGCATATTTACCGATAGTTACCAATTGGCTTGGCAGTTTCAGCTCGCCGGAGAAGTCGGAATTATAGAAACAAGTGTTAGGAATTGTGCGCAAGTTCTTTGGCAAAACAAGTTCACCACGGAATCCGCAGTTCGCGAAAGCGGCCTCTCCCATGGAACCGATTCCGTCATGCAGCTGCAAGTTTCCACCAAACCAACATCCGTCAAAGGCTCCTGCTGGCACATAAAGCAAAGACTGAGGTATTTCCAAGTTCCCCGTGAAATTCTTGCAGTTTTTGAATGCTGCAGAACCTAGAGTCTTGAGGTGACTCGGCAACTTGAGTTCTCCATAAAAGTTCGTGCAGCCATAAAAGCATTGCTCACCTATTTCTTCCATGTTTTCAGGAAGTTTAAGCTCACACGTGAACTGTGTGTCTAAGAACGTATTTACTCCTGTAATCTTTTTTAGGGTTGAAGGCAATGACAATGTTCCTGTAAGGTCTTTGTTGCTGTCGAAAGCTCCATTCTCAATTTCCACCACACCTTCAGGGATGTTCAGAGAGCCAGTAAGACCACCGTGGTAGAATGCTTGTTCCTTAATTTTTGTAAGTGTATCAGGAAAAACGAAGTTGGCCAACAATTGTTTTTTAAGGAAACAATAGGAAGGTAATTCGTCATCCTCGCCAGCAATGCCATTGCATGAACCACCCTTTATTCTCACTTCGCGCAGGTTGAGTGCCGAGAGCGCGAGCATCTCTTCTCTCATAAAGTAGAAGTCCTCGGCATTGATTTGTCCCGTAATCTTTAAGTTCTTCAACTTCGTATAGTCCTTATTCGCCGCAGCAATGGCATCTTTCAATCCACCCGCAGTCGAGTTGATGACCACATACTCCTTCGCTGTGGCATCATGGCTCACGAGGTCGTTCTCCCATGGGGTGATGCTCTCGCTAATCAAAGTCAGCTTGTATGCGCCAGTAGCAGTATTCTTATCTACCTTGATGGCAAACTTCATCATCTTGCCTGCCAAGTAGGTAAGTGCTTCGCTCTTAGTAAACTTGTAAGGCACACCACCGATGGTAATACTGAACAAGGTAGTACCTGCAGCCACCGTCTGTGGAATGACGATGGTACGCCATTCGTCACCTACTCTAGAAGGAATGGTAGCAGTGCTCTCCACGCCATCTGCGGTCTTCACCTCGCCATTGGCCAAGTTGATGCTGGCCTTGCGAGCCACATTGGCAGTCAAGACAATCTTCTCGGTGTTTGCCCATTCGCCATCGGCGAAGCCAGAGCCTTCTACCAAGGTAACACAGGCATTAGACATCTTGTGAGCCAAAGGCAGACGTATCACGCTCGTTGTAGGAGCCACATCGGCCACCTTGCCCCAAAGGAAGTCGCTCGCCTCGTAACCGCCCATCTCGCCGTCGGCAGTCTCCTTGCTCTGGTCTTTCTGCACCTCAAACTGGTAGTCGTCGATGCTCTCAGGATTGGCTAAAGGATAGTAGCCATATACATCGATATGGGTATGCTTGTCTTTCCAATAGAGGTCGTAGGCAGAAGTCCACTTATAGTTTGGCTCATCGAAGGTATGGCGCACGTTGTCGCCACGGTTGCCGCTTGCCTTCAGCGTGCCAGGGTTGTTGCCATCGTAGTCTACGATGTATACGCCCATCACATCGCCATCGCAAAAGCCATTGTCGTTGACACGGGTTACTGCCACCTGGTCGATGTCGCCCGATAACTGGATGCGGTTGCTGTCGTGCTGACTATTGTCGCCGCTAAAGAGGTCGTCGCTACAACCTGTGAAGGTCATAGCTCCGATGGCGGCTATATAAAATAAGGTGTGTCTCAGCTTGATCATATTTATTCTCTTTATGAGTGAATAATAGAGGGGAAATGGCTTACTCGGCAGTGCCGCCGTAGTCGATGCCGTCGTCTTCCCACTTGGTGATGTTTACGTTCACGCCGTTGCTGGTCTTGCTCAGAGTGACGGTAAACTTATATTTCTTGCCAGCCTCGAAAGCCTGGAAGTTGGTGGACTTTGCCAGATTGAAGTCTCTGCCGTCTACGTTGACGGTGATGAGGTTGCCGTCGCCCACTGTTTGTGGTGCGATGATAGCCTTATAGCTTGTGGCGCTCTCCTTGTAAGGGGTGATGGTGGCATCGTCGCCTTTGGCAGTCACAACGCCTGTCGAGAGATTGGCAGTGGTATTGGTCTTCAGTCGATTCACCTTGACGCTGACTGTTGATGCAGCAAGAGTTTCGGCAGTGAAGCCATTACCTGCCTCGAGCGCGATGACCATCTGGCTCATCACGTGCTTGGCATCTACCTTGACGGCAGTCTCGGTAGGAGCCACATTGGTGGTCTTGCCTATCAGAAGGTCGCCAGCTTTATAATCAGCCAAGTTGCTCTGGTCGGCTTTTACCACGAAAGGCATGGCCTCTACGCTGCTTACCGAAGCCTGATATGGGTAGTAGAGGTAGAAGTCGGCGTGCGTGGTGTTGTCTGTCCAGTAAGTCTGTGTGGCAGGAGTCCATGTGGTATTGTAGGTGTACTTAATATTGTCTACATGATTGCCCGTAGGTTGCAGGGTAGCTGCTGTTCCGTCAGCTTTGTAGTTGACCACATAAAGACCGATCATGTCTCCCGCTTCGAAGGCATTGTCTGTGGCACGACTGCTCAGTGTAGTGCTGATGTTGATAGGTAACTTCTCCTTAGAAGGAGATGGTGTAGGAACGGGGTCGTTGCTGCCTCCGCCTGCAGAGCATGCACAGAGTGCTAATAGTGCACATGCCACGATAGTTTGAGTCTTTAGGTAGCCCATATGCTTCTTGCAATTAAAAAGTTATTAATAAAATCTAATCGCAAAGGTAGAAAAAAAAAGCGCTATCTTGCAAGTTCATAATGGTTCATTCATGAAAAAACTTGCAAAAGAAGGGAATTTAGGCTAGGAAAAGGACGAAAAAGAGTGTAATGGAGATTATTTGACTATCTCCATTACGTCTTCTATGCTGCGATTGAATGGGCCGTTGTGCTCCAGCTTGATGGTGCACATGGCTGCAGCAAACTTGCCTGCCTCGGTAGGATTGGCACCCTGTAAACGCTTGTAGAGGTAACCTGCCGAGTAGGTGTCTCCACAACCTGTGGCATCTACCACCTCGTGAGGGGCGTAGGCAGGTATTTCGTAGAACTTGCCGTCTACATAAACGAGCGAGCCTTCGCTGCCCAATGTGATGATGACCTCGGTAACGCCCCATGAATGGATAAGCAGGGCTGCCGAGTGCGGATCCTTTAGCCCCGTAATAGTCTCCATTTCGATTTCATTGACCTTGAGATAATAAGTATTCTTGAGCACCTTGAGCTTGTCTTCCCAGTCTACTGGATACACCTTCTCGTCTCTTACCTCGCGCAGATACCCCTGTACGTCGATGGAAACCCTGCCCTTGGTGGCCAAGTATTCCACGACCTCTGGCGAAAAATCATCGCTCAAGAGGCTACCCAGGTGGAAGACCTTTGCTTCCACGCTCTCCAATTGTGAGATCGTGAACGGGTCTGCCTTGGCAAGCACACGCTGCTTGCGTTCATTTTGATTTTCTCCATAGATATTCTCGAAGAAAACGGTATTGCGAGAGGGGCACAGGGTGACGTCTATGCCAGCCTTGTGCATCTTTTCCACAGGTTCTTTCTCTGTAGGATCCATCGCCGTGATGAGTGAAAAGCTCACATCCTTAGGTAATTGGTTGATGGCGTACGCAAAATAAAAAGAGGTGCCGCCAGCCATGTATACAGTACGATTAGGGGTCACGATCTTATCTTTCGTAACGTGACCAATACAACAAATATCTTTCATTATTATTTCATATTACGGGTGCAAAGATACGAAAAAACTTTGAAGTAGGTTTTATTTTTCTCTTTTTGTTTTGTTTTATCCGCAAATAAGTGTACCTTTGCACCCGATTTTGGAAATATAGGACATTTATCTGTAATAGATACATACTAAAAGCATCATGTGGTTTGATAATCTCATCAACGTGCATTCGGCGGTGCAAGGCATCGTGATTCTTTCCCTGATTTGTACATTGGGTCTTGCGCTTGGCAAGGTCCATTTTCGTGGTATATCCCTAGGTGTTGCGTTCGTCTTCTTTGTGGGCATTGTGGCTGGCCATTTCGGACTGTCCATCGACCAGAACATGCTGGAGTTTGCCGAGAGTTTTGGTCTTACCATGTTTGTATATGTGTTGGGGCTCTATGTGGGACCTAACTTCTTGGGTTCGATGCGTCATGAGGGTATCTCGCTTAATCTCTGGGGGTTGGCGGTCATCTTGGTGGGTACGCTTTTCTCGCTAGGATTGTGTGCCATACTGCCAGTCAGCTTGCCAGACATGATGGGCATTCTCTGCGGTGCCACGACCAATACCCCAGCATTGGGTGCTGCCCAACAAGCTCTCCAGCAACTGGGGGTGCCTAGTGGTGGAGCCGCATTGGGCTGTGCGGTAACTTATCCACTGGGTGTAGTGGGTGTCATCCTAGCCATGATGTTGCTGCGCAAACTCTTTGTGAAACCTGACGACCTGAAGATTCGTGCGAACGACGATGATGACCATACCTCTATCGGACAGTACGTCATCGTGAACCCTGCCCTCAACGGCAATACGATTGCAGAGATAACGATGATGACTCAGCGCAAGTTTATCATCTCTCGTGTGTGGCGTGGCGACCAAGTAATTGTGCCTCAGGCTGATACTGTGCTTCATACTAACGATAATGTATTGGTGGTGACGAATAAGGATGAGGCATCAGCGATGCAGATACTCTTTGGTAAGAAGGTAGACAAAGACTGGAACCGCGACAAGGTAGACTGGAATGCCATCGATGCCAAGGTGGAGAGCCGTATCATCGTGGTGACTCGCCCAGGACTGAACGGCAAGCGACTGGGAAGCCTCCAAATGCGCAATACTTACGGTGTAAACGTGAGTCGTGTGCTTCGTGGTGATATTCGACTGCTTGCCACCGACGACCTCCGCCTGCAGTATGGTGACCGCCTTACAGTGGTGGGCGACCCTACCAGCATTGATCATGTGGAGCAGTTCTTAGGCAATGCCGTGAAGACGCTCAACGAGCCTAACCTCGGTGCCATCTTCCTCGGTATCATCCTCGGTCTTGCCATTGGCACCATCCCAATCAATATTCCAGGTATGACTGCCCCTGTGCGCCTCGGTATTGCTGGAGGTCCTATCGTGATGGGTATTCTGATAGGCGCCTTAGGTCCTCGCGTACATTTTATATCTTATATGACTCGCAGTGCAGGGTTGATGCTTCGTGAACTAGGTTTGTCCTTGTATCTTGGCTGCCTAGGCTTGTCGGCTGGTGGTCAGTTTTTTGAGACGGTAGTACGTCCTGAAGGCTTGATGTGGGTAGGCATCGGTTTCCTTATTACGGTAGTACCTGTAGTCCTCGTCGGACTGATCATCCTAAAGACCAAGAAGTACGATTTCGGCAGCATCTGCGGTATTCTCTGCGGCAGTATGGCAAATCCGATGGCACTGACGTATGCCAACGAAACTCTGGATGGCGATACTCCCAGTATCAGTTATGCTACGGTTTATCCGCTCGGTATGTTTGTCAGGGTGGTTATCGCCCAGGTGATTGTGATGTTCTTCGTGTAGTCATCTGTTTTCCTCTTCAGAAGTCTGCTTTTCTGGATATAGTCATCTTTTCACCTGAAAGAGGATGCTCAAAAGTTATTTCCTCGGCATGGAGATGGAGACGGCTAGCCTGCTCGTTGCCATATAGAGGGTCGCCTAGGATGGGGGCGTTCAGACCTTCTTGGTGAGCGCAATGCACCCGTAACTGATGGGTTCTGCCTGTCTTGGGATAGAGGGCTAGGCGCAGATAGGTGTCGTCGATACGCTTCAGTATCTCGTACTCGGTGATGGCCTCCTTGCCTTGGTCGTGATTTACGATTTGGCGCGGGCGGTCCAGGTAATCGGGCATCAAGGGGAGTGAGATAGTTGTGCGAACTTCTCTTAGTAATCTGTCGCAATCCTCCTTGCTCTTGCAGCCTATGATTGCGATATATTTTTTCTGTACTTGGTGGTAGGCAAACTGGGCTTGCAAGCGATGGTAGGCAAATTCGGTCTTGGCAATTATCATCAGTCCGCTTGTCGCCATGTCCAGTCGGTGTACGATGAGAGGTCCTGTAGCCGCTGGGTATTTCTTGCGCATGAATCCATAGATGGAAGGCATCGTGGCCTCCTTGCCTGGTACAGACAAGATTCCTTCTGGCTTATAGATAACGGCAAGTTCTTCGTCCTCGAAGAGTGTTTCCACCTTATTATATATAGGAGCAGTATCACTGGATTGTTTGCCAGATGGCAGAGTGGATGCAGTTTGGGGCGATGGCTTAAATACATCGGCGGGCAACATCCAGTGCATGATGGGCTTGCACTTGCCATTGCAAGCTGGGTAGAATTGCAGATGGTGGCGAATCTCTTCCTTCGGACTTTCTCCCCACCAAAACATCGCCATCTGCAAAGGCTTGTAGCCATGCTTGTAAGCATACTGCAGGAGCTTGGGCTCACAGCATTCACCGCTGCCTGCTGGTGGCAGTGATTTTAGGATAGCCACTCTTTGGGATATCGAGCCTAAAACCAAATCCTTGAGAACAGCATCTCTGAATATTTCCAATAAGTCTTTGCTTTCTCCCTCGGCATTTAACATGCGGAATTGGGTAAAAAGCCATTGCTGCAAGGTATCGGATAATGTCTTGCGCAATTGTTTTAGTCGGAGTATGTTTTCTTGATAGTCGGCATATACTGTTTCGAGGGTCGTCTTTTCGGAGAGCGCCTTTTTGAGGCGGCGCAGTTCTGCCTTCATAAATTGGCTCTCCTTGGTCATCGCTGTCTCTTCCTCTGGTGTTAGCGCCTTGTGCTCTGGGTCTTGGAGAGCTTCTTCTCGGCGGGCATCGCGTCTGGCTTTCGCCTCCTTGATGCGTTCTTGGTAATTGGCGATGGTCTGGCTGCGCTCTTTTTGTAGGGAGGTGATGATGAACTTTGCTTTCTGCATTCGTTCATCGGTTTGATGTTTGGAGATGCTTTGGTTGATGCTGGTTATTTCAGCCACGCTGGTTTTGAAGTAGCCGTCGGGTTGCAAGTAGTCGTAGACGGCTGGTACAAAGTCGTCCCAGTCGCTTCGTCCGCCAATCTGACCACTGTAGGCTGCAAGGTAGCCTATTTGTGAACCCTTGGTTGCGCTTTCGTCCGTCGAAGGCTTTTCCACGATAAGCACACCCATCATTTTACCTTTTTCGATTTCCTCTCGCCAGTCTTCTCGTTGTTGGAGATAGCTTTGCAGCTCCTTGCAAACTTCGATGCAAAGAGGATGAGGCTCGTAATCGAATGGATTGTTCATCGTTTCGGGTATGCCTGTGGCTTGTAAAATCTCAGGGGCTATAGGGTGGAATATCATCATATCGTTCGCTGCCATAATCTATGGTCTTTTTTTCTTAATATGCGGCAAAGATAAGCATTTATCCGGAAATTTCAAAAGAAAAGGACAGAACTTTTCGCTTTTACTCAACAAAAAGCCCTCCTTTTTTTTGCATGATACTGTTTTTTTGATTAATTTTGCGTCATGATACATCAGACTACATTCCGGCTCACGGCGAAACGCCGCGGATGCCACCTCATTACGAGGGAGGTGATGCAGCACCTCCCATCGCCCCTGCCCAAGGCAGGACTGCTCCACCTCTTCGTGCAGCACACCTCCTGTGCGCTCTCCATCAACGAGAACGCCGACCCCGACGTGCGCAGCGACATGGAGAAGATTCTCAACCACATGGTGAGGGAGAACGAACCTTACTACGACCACACCCTCGAAGGTGCCGACGATATGCCTGCCCACGCCAAGTGTTCGCTCTTCGGTGTGAGTCTCACCATCCCTATTACTGATGGCCGGCTGAACCTCGGCACTTGGCAGGGTATCTACCTCTGCGAGTTCCGCGACTATGGAGGGGAGAGGAAGATTGTGGCAACGATTTACGAATAAATTCACTATGCCTACACGCAAACGATACATCGAGCCATCGCTCTTCCCCGAGGAGGAGATGCAGGCGTCCTCAAAAGAGGAAGAAGATGAAAAGAAGTACGACCTGACGGAACTCTTCGACCGCCTCGCCAAGTCCCCCTTCCGCAGCCGTTTCCATCTGTCGCAGAAAGACCGCGACTATATCTCGCAAAAGGGTCTCGCCACCATCCGCA
>CAVKLF010000044.1:0-18761 GCA_963657075.1 bacterium
CTGAAGGATGAGAATTACGGGAAAGGCTTGACCAGTCAAGCCGCTGCTTCCTAAAATTCTTGCCAATTCAAAACTGCCAAGAAAGGAAAAATTCTCTAATTCTCTAATTCTTGATAAGAAAAACTCTACCAATTTACTATTACTAACTATAAAGGAATCGCTTGATGCTCTTCTTTGGAGTCTTTTCAAATTCCTCCTCGTGGATACGAATTTCTGAAACTTTGCTGTATGCAGGAATCATCGAGTTAAGTTCCTGACGATTCTGCTCCATGATGTCTTGAAGCTCCTTCTTGCCGAGGTTGAGCGTTTGCGCCTCATCGTAGTCTGGGTGGACGAGACCAATGAGCTTGTCGCCCTTCTGGATTACCACGCTCTCATTGACGAGGGCGAGACTGTTCAGCTTGTCCTCAATTTCCTCAGGGTAGATGTTCTGTCCGTTGGCACCAAGGAGCATGTTCTTGCTACGCCCCTTGATGAAGACATTTCCGTCGCCATCCATTGTACCCAAGTCGCCCGTATGGTACCATCCGTTCTCGTCGATGGTGTTTTTGGTCGCCTCTTCGTTCTTATAGTAACCAAGCATCACGTTAGGTCCCTTTGCCAAAATTTCGCCTGGTATATTCTCAGGGTCAGCACTGTCGATACGTACCATCATGTGCAAGGCTGCCTTGCCGCATGAGCCTGGTACAAAGTTTTTGTAGTCTTCGTAGCATATAATAGGGGCGCACTCAGTGGCACCATAGCCCACAGTATATCTGAACCCTACGTTGTGGAGGAAAGTTTCTACTTCCTGATTGAAGGCTGCGCCACCAATGATGACCTCGTAGAAGTTGCCACCGAAGGCATTGGTAACCTGTTCGCAAATCTTTTCCTTCACCTTCTTGCTGATTACAGGCATGTGGAGAAGCATGCGCATACGATTGTTCTGTATCTTTGGGAACACCTTCTTGCGGATAATCTTTTCGATGACAAGAGGTACGGCGATGATGACCGCTGGCTTGATTCTGCCGAAAGCCTCTGCGATGATGGCTGGACTAGGAATGCGAGTGAGATAGAACACATGGCAACCCCAAATGAATTCGAAGATGAACTCGAAAGCCATGCCGTACATGTGCGCCATTGGCAGGATGCTGATAACGGATGAACCCGCTTTAAGTTTGTTGCCCAACACCTCACGGGCAAAGTCTACATTGCCCCAAAGCGCACGGTAAGGTACCATCACGCCTTTAGAGAAACCTGTCGTGCCAGAGGTGTAGTTAATCATAGCCAACTCGTCAGGGTTCTGCTCCATGTAGTAGTTGATGTGTTCCTTGCGGAAGTACTTGGGATATTTCACGCCAAACATCTCGTTGAGGTGTTCGCGAGCGTAGGTCAACTTGTCTGTGCGAGATACTACGATAGAATAGTCTGGCAAGTAGATAATGCCTTCCAAACCTGGCATCTTGGTAGCGTCTACCTGTGTAGCCACTACATCGCCCACGAAGAGCAACTTAGCGTCGCTGTGGTTTACGATGTTGTGTATCTGGTCGGGCATGAATTCGTGCAGGATAGGTACGGCGATGGCACCGTATGTAAGGGTGGCGAGGAATGCTACCGCCCAGTTGGCGCTGTTTCTGCCACAGAGTGCTATCTTGTCGCCTTTTACTACGCCAGAGTTCTCAAACATGATATGTAATTTTTCTATCTTGCGGGCTACGTCATGATACTGCAAGGTGACTCCCTTGTAGTCGGTGAGTGCATCCATGTCCCAATGGTCGATGATGCTCTTCTGTATGAGTGCGTTAAAGCTTGGTATCTCCATATTCTTATTTTGCATTTTGGTACAAATATCTCTTGATTGATTTCTTGGCGGTCTTCTCGAATTCCTTCTCGTGCAGTTGCACCTTGGATATTTGGGCGAAGGTAGGCATCTGTGCATTTAGATCCTTGCGGTTTTGCTCCATGATTTTCTGGAGGTCTTCCTTCGAGAAACCAAGTGTGTTTACCTCTTCCATGTCGGGGTGGATGAGTGCTACGAGTTTGTCTCCCTGCTGGATGATGATGCTTTCATTGACCATCGCCATAGAGTTGAGTTTGTCCTCTATTTCCTCGGGGTAGATGTTCTGTCCGTTGGTTCCGAGGAGCATGTTTTTACTGCGTCCTTTGATAAAGAAGTGCCCATCTGCAGACACCGTTGCCAAATCGCCAGTATGAAACCATCCGTCTTTGTCTATCACGGCACGGGTTGCCTCCTCGTTTTTGTAGTATCCCTTCATCACGTTGATGCCTCTACATACAAGTTCGCCCGGTACATTCTCGGGGTCGTTGCTCAGCACTTTTACCTCCATGTGCTTTACCGCTGTTCCGCAACTGCCTGGCAGGTAGTTGTCTTGTTCGGCGAAGGTAATGAGAGGCGCTGTCTCGGTGGTGCCGTATGCCATGGCGATAGGGAAGCCGATGTTGACGAAGAACTTTTCTATCTCACCGCTCATCGGTGCGCCGCCTACTACCACCTCGTAAGGATGTTCGCCAAACTGGCGGAGCACAAACTCGCGTATTTTCTCCTTGATTCGCTTGCTGATAACAGGCATGTTGATGAGAAGGCGGGCACGATTGGTTTGTATGTGAGGGAACACTTTCTTTCTCACTATCTTGTCTACCACCAATGGTACGGCGAAGACGATGTCTGGTTTTACCTTGGTGAAAGCCTCTGCAATCAGCGAAGGACTAGGTTGGCGAGTGAGGAAGTAGATATGGTTGCCCAGCACGATATTGAAGATAAACTCACACATCAGTCCGTACATGTGCGCCATCGGTAGGGTGGCGAGGATGTTGCAGTTATTGCCAATGTGTGGTTTCATGCTATCCATCAGATAGTCCAAGTTGCCCCAAAGTGCACGATAGGGTAGCATCACTCCTTTAGAGAAACCAGTGGTGCCGCTGGTGTAGTTGATCATTGCCAACTCCTCTGGGTCATCTACGTGGTAATGCACATGCTCTGCGCGAAAGTACTTGGGGTATTTGTGGCCAAACATCTCGTTGAGGTGCTCACGAGCATAAGTTAACTTCTCTGAGCGTGAGGCGATGAGCGAATTGTCTGGTAGATAGATGATGCCTTCGAGCGAAGGCATCTCGTCTGGAGTAATCTCTGTAGCTACGACATCGCCTACGAAGAGGAGCTTGCTCTCGCTGTGGTTTACGATGTTGTGAATCTGTTCTGGCTTAAACTCGTTTTGTATGGGTACAACGATAGCACCGTAAGTAACAATTGCCAAGAAGGCTACTGCCCACTGGCTGCTGTTTCTTCCGCAGACGGATATCTTGTCGCCTTTCTTCACATCGCTGTTTTCGAACAGGATGTGCAGCTTTTCAATCTTTCTCGCTACATCATGATACTGCAAGGTGGCGCCCTTATAGTCTGTCAGCGCATCCAGATGCCAATTCTTGATGATGCTTTGCTCAATATACGAGTTAAAACTTGGTATTGAATTCATTGCACAGTTTTCAAAATTTTGTGCAAAGGTACTGAAAATACTGCACATCACAAAATAAAATGTGCATTATTTTTAGAAACTGGGTAATTTTATTCAGTTTTAATCCCCATATTGTTCCAAATAGGACAATATGGGGATTAAAGGATAGGCGTTTCTGCCATTGGGGTGTCTCTCTTTCGAGAGAAATCATTCGTATCTCATCGCCTTTGCCGGATGGATGTGCGAGATGAGGTAGCTAGGAGCCACGAGCATGAAGATGCTGATGAGCAGGGTTGCCACATTGAGGGCGATGATGCAGAGCCAGTTAAATTCCACAGGCACGGTACTTACGTAGTAGGTTTGTGCATCGAGTTTTACCAGGCCTGTCCAGTTTTGTAGGGCGAGGATTCCAAGGCCGATGATATTGCCGAGTATCATTCCCCTGCCGATGATGAAGACGGCAAACCAAAGGAAGGTTCGGCGGATGGTCTTGTTGCGTGCCCCGAGTGCCTTCATGACACCTATCATCGATGTGCGTTCCAAGATGATGATGAGCAGACCGCTTATCATCGTGACGCCTGCCACGACTATCATTAGTCCGAGGATAATCCATACATTGAGGTCCATCAGACTGAGCCACTGGAAGATATTAGGGTTCAGATCCTTGATGGTGGCGCTGCTGTAGGTCTCGCCGTAATGGTCTACCGTACGGTTCACCTTATTTATGATGTAGTCTTCTGTCTCGTTGAGTTTCTCAAAGTCGTTTACCGTCAGTTCGGCCCCGCTGGCTTGGTCGTTTTCCCATCCGTTGAGCTTCACTGTGGTGTAGAGGTCGGTGTACACCATCAGTTCGTCGTACTTCTTCAGGTTTGTCTGATAGATGCCCTTGATGGTGAATCTGCGCATACGCACGCCATTGTTGTCGATGAAGTAGGCGAAGATGCGATCGCCATTCTTCAACTTCAGCTTGTCGGCCATCAGCTGAGAGATGAGTATCTGGTTGTGGCTGGCCTTGTCGTTGAATTTGGGGATGCTTCCCTCCACCATGTTTTGGTGGATGAAGGTGGAGTCGAATTCTGGGCCTACGCCCTTGAATGCCACGCCGAGGAAGTCGCTGTCTGTTTTGAGTATTCCCTCCTTCATGGCGAATCGCTGCACATGTTTCACGCCAGGTATCTTTTTCAGTACGCTGGTCATCGAATCGTCCATCACCACAGGATACTGGTTTTGCTGTTGCAGGGTCATAAAGTCGGCTACCTGAATGTGGCTTCCGAATCCGATGACCTTATCGCGTATGGTGTGTTTGAATCCCAATACCACGCATACCGACATGATCATGATGGCGAGGCCAATGGCTACGCCGGCAGTGGCAATATGAATAGCAGGGCGAGAAACTTTACGTTTGTCGCCCTGGTCACTATATAATCTCTTGGCTATAAATAGAGGAAAATTCATCTATAATTTACAATTTATAATGTATAATTTATAATGTATAATTTACTATGTATAATTTATAATTTACATCCAGACAACGTAAACTATACATTGTAAATTATACATTATAAATTATTAATTATTAATTATTCATTAATCATACTCCTTCGTCCTCCACACGTCCTGGATAAGCCTCCAGTGCCTTGGCAAGTACCAGGAGTGCACGTTCCAAGTCATTCTTCTGTAATACGTAGGCCATGCGTACCTGGTTGCGTCCTGCGCCAGGTGTGGTGTAGAAGCCTGAGGCTGGGGCCATCATGATGGTCTCGCCCTCGTAGTTGAATTCTTCCAGGCACCAACGGCAGAACTTGTCAGAGTCGTCGATAGGCAACTTCGCAACGGTATAGAATGCTCCCATTGGGATAGGAGAATAAACGCCAGGGATGCGGTTCAGACCATCTATCAGACACTTACGGCGCTCCACATACTCATCGTATACGTCACGATAGTAATCCTCTGGGGCATCAAGCGAAGCTTCAGCTACTATCTGACCTATCAGAGGAGGGGAGAGGCGAGCCTGGCAGAACTTCATTACCGCCTTGCGAATCTCTGCGTTCTTGGTGATGAGGGCACCTACGCGGATGCCGCACTCACTGTAACGCTTGGATACAGAGTCGATGAGTACTGTGTTCTGCTCGATGCCTTCCAGATGCATCGCACTGATGTAAGGACTGCCTGTGTAGATGTATTCACGGTATACTTCGTCAGAGAAGAGGTAGAGGTCGTACTTCTTCACGAGGTCGCGTATCTGGTTCATCTCACGGCGTGTATAGAGGTAGCCTGTAGGGTTGTTGGGGTTGCAAATCAAGATGGCACGTGTGCGGTCGTTGATGAGCTCCTCAAACTTTTCCACCTTTGGCAGCGAGAAACCTTCCTCGATCGTGGTGGCGATGGTGCGAATCTTGGCACCGGCAGATATGGCGAACGCCATATAGTTGGCATAGGCGGGTTCTGGCACGATGATCTCGTCGCCAGGGTTGAGGCAACTCATAAACGAGAAGAGCACGGCCTCTGAGCCTCCCGACGTGATGATGATGTCGTCGGCAGTAACATTGATGTTGTATTTCTTGTAGTAGTCCACGAGTTTCTCTCTGTAGCTGAGATAGCCCTGGCTAGGAGAATACTCCAGGATGGTGCGGTCGATATGCTTGAGCGCATCGAGGCCACACTGAGGAGTAGGGAGGTCTGGCTGGCCTATGTTGAGGTGATAGACCTTTACTCCACGTTTTTTAGCTGCGGCAGCCAATGGAGCCAACTTTCTGATAGGAGACTCAGGCATTTCTATGCCGCGTACTGATATTTCAGGCATCTTATGTAATTTCTTTCTGTTAATTATCCGATAATTATCCGATGTAGCGTAGGGACTGAAAAACATAGAGAGTCCCATTTAGTGCTAATCGCTTGCAAAGATAAGAAAATTAGCTGAAAAAGAGGAAAGGTTTTTTGTTTTATTTTATTTTTTCATAAAAATCTCCCGTTTCAGTTGCTCTTCTGCTTTCTTTTTTATAACTTTGCATCTGCAATACAGGTGGCAGCCCTTTATATATAATAAGGTATAAGAGGCTGCCTCTTGAATCTTTATTATTTCAAAAGTTAAAACGACAAAACAATTATGAGAAGTAGAACAGGTACATGGTTTACCACCAAGGTGAAATATCAGAAGACTCAGGAAGATGGTTCGGAGAAGGTAGTTTCGGAGACTTATGTAGTGGATGCGCTCAGCTTTACCGAGGCTGAGAGTGCTATCATCGATGAGATGTCGGTATATGTGAGCGGTGAGTTCAAGGTGAGCGGCATCTCGAAGTCAAACTTCGGTGAAATCTTCTTCAGCGATGTGGATGATGATGATAAGTGGTTTAAGGGCAAGCTCCAGTTTATTACCATCGATGAGAAGAGCGAGAAGGAGAAGCGCAGCAATGTGATTTATCTGGTGCAGGCGAAGTCTCTGGCTCGTGCCCTCCGTTACATCGACGAGGTGATGGGCAAGACGATGATCGACTACGAAGTGGTGGGCCTTAACGATACGCCTATCATGGACGTGTTCGAGCACCATGGTCCCGATGAGAAGAAGGAAGAGAAGAATGACGTGCCAGAGTACGAGCAGCAGCCCGAGTGATGTAAGTCAAAGGCTTATGTATGATGTAAAGGGAAAACTCCAGGAAGTGCTGAGTCAACTGCCAGCTGGCGTTCGCCTCGTGGCTATCAGCAAGTTTCACCCCAATGAATATATTGAGGCAGCATACGCCGAGGGGCAGCGCGTCTTCGGCGAGAGTCACGAACAGGAACTTGCCCGTAAGGTGGAGTCTCTGCCCAAGGATATCGAGTGGCACTTCATCGGTCATCTGCAGACCAATAAGGTGAAGTACATTGCTCCTTATATCTCCATGATAGAGTCGGTGGACAGTCTTAAGTTGCTTCGCGAAATTAACAAGCAGGCTGCCAAGCACGACCGGGTGGTCAAAGTGCTTCTGGAACTGCATATCGCTGAGGAAGAGTCGAAGACAGGACTTTCCCTTGCCGACTGCAGGCAACTGATGGAGGCAGGCGAGTGGCGAGAGATGGAACATGTGCAGATATGCGGACTGATGATGATGGCTTCCTATACTGACAACCAACAGCAAATCATTGGTGAATTTGATACTGCCCATCGCTTTTTTGACGAGTTGAAGGCAAAGTATTTTGCCGATGAACCTAGCTTCTGTGAGCGCAGTTGGGGTATGAGTCACGATTATCAGTTGGCCGTGCAGCATGGTAGCACGATGGTTAGGGTAGGCACCACCATCTTTGGTCCTAGAGTGTACTAGGCAGATATCTTTGATCAAGGAGAAACGGCAATTGTGTTGCCGTCTTCGATAAATCAATCCTTAGACGCAGGCAAGGTTGCGTCTAAGGATTTTTTGGTTGTGCAGTGCGGAGGGTCTATTTCGCTCGGGGAAATAGACGTATTGTGAGAAAAATGAGCCTAAGTCTAAAATAATCGACAAAAAATGCAAGAGTTTCCTAAAAAATGTGTATATTTGCACTCACTAGTATAAATGATTTATCTAAGAACTTTT
Source organism: bacterium (assembly GCA_963657075.1). Lineage (GTDB taxonomy): Bacteria > Bacteroidota > Bacteroidia > Bacteroidales > Bacteroidaceae > Prevotella. The sequence goes on from CAVKLF010000044.1 coordinate 8,003, forward strand.
AAAAACAATGAATACTAATTAAAAAAGAGAACGATTATGAGGAAAAAGCAAACGAAAGCAACATTACTGTTCACCTCCCTATTGATGAGTGGGGTCTTGGTAGCTGGATGCACCAATAGTGATTATGATTTCAACGAAATCGATGCAACGATAGGAGTAGGAGGAGACGGTATCGAACTGCCCGTAAGCTCCACGATGGACATTCCACTGGAAGATGTGTTGGAAATCAGTGATAATAGCAGCATCAAGATAGCCGATAATGGCGATTATCTCTTTCAGTTGGCAGGGGCGAATGCCACCACTTCCAATCCCAAGATAGACCAGATTACCCTGGCTGGTCAGTCTTATAACCAAACGATTAGCCTGAGTGCATCTGCCAGAACGAGAACTTCTCGTGCCGCAACTCAAATCTCCGTGTCCTCTCCTAAGATTCAAATGTTTTCTTACAGCGGTCACGACAAGGCTGTGAAAAGTCTGTCTAAGGCTGGCATCAGCGAGACAACGATGACCATCTCGCTCGACTTTAGAAACATTGCCGCAGCCATCCCTACCATTCAGAAAGCCAAGCTTACTTTGCCGGGGTATCTGGTGCTGACGGATGTAACAGCCAATGGCAATGGTACAGCTACGAATGATGGTTCCGTTATCACTGTAACGAATATCAATACAGCCCAGAAACTACAGCTCACCATCAAGTCTAACCAACTCCTCTTTACCCAACAGGATGACTATGGCAAGTTGACTATAACAGATGACGGGAGCATCAGCTTTGACGGTTACTTCAGTCTAGATATCGATGCAGAGGTACAGAGCGTAGCTGTTTCCAACTTGAGCATCGGTGCCCAGGTCAATGTACAGAATGTAACGCTGAAGAGTGCAACCGGTATCTTCGACCCGGAAATAAAATTTGCCAGTCTTGGCGATGTGGCTGTCAACGACATCCCTGATTTCTTGTCGGATGATGAGGTGCGTGCCGACCTCGATAATCCACAAATCAAATTCACCGTCCAGAACGATATGGACGTAGCTGCCGATATCAGTGCCTCTGTTATTTCCACAAAGGCTGGTCAAACGTTGGCTACCGTTCAGTTGCCAGAGATGAGAATCTATAAGAACAGCGATTCTCCTACCACCACGCTTTGTATCTGCCGCAAGAAGACCGATGCAATCGTGGCTGAGTATGGGGAGGCAAATGTCTACGAGGTGTCAAATCTCTCTACACTCATCAGCCAGCACATCCCAGACCATATCAGTATCAAGAATGTGGAGGCCAAGGCTGTGCAGGAAGAGACTACCTTAGAGTTTGGTAAGTCTTATGCTGTGAAGCCTAGCTATGAGGTCTATGCTCCGTTGGCTTTCGCTGAGGGCGCTAATATCAAGTATTCAGACAAGCTCGATGGATGGAACGACGATTTGGATGACCTCGAACTGGCAGAGAACACTTATCTCACTTTGACTGCCGATGTAGAGAACAAGGTGCCTGCCAACTTGGTATTTGCCGTTACACCGCTTGGCGTAAATGGTACGGATGTCAGCTCGTATGTCGATGTGAATATCAAGAAGGGTACGATAGCTGCCTCCACCGACGGCGCCACTGCTGCCACCTCTCCGCTGGAGATAGAAATACGCGAGAAGGTGAAGGGCGGATTGCAAAAGCTAGACGGTCTTTCTTACACCGTAGAGGGTAAGGCCAGCTACGAGGGCGTTACGGTGACGGGAGTAACTCTTAATGCCAAGAAGCAAACCTTGAAATTGAACAATATCAAGGTGAAGTTGGTAGGCAAGGTAATAGGTGACTTCAACTAATGGAGCGTATGGTAACGGAGTATAAACACATAAAGAAAAAGAACATAATGAATAAGACATATAAGCATTTGCTGGTTGCCGCTCTCTTGATGACAGGTGGAGCCGCCATGGCGCAGAATCTCAACTCTGCCTATTTTACCGACGACTATAAGTTTCGTCACGACATGAACCCTGCGTTCGATAATTCGCAAAACTATATCTCAATTCCGGCTCTGGGTAATATCAGCGTCAGCTTGCAAGGCAACTTTGGCTATCAGGATGTGGTCTATCATAATCCCAGATACGGACAGGATGCCGGAGCCAAGAAGATGACTACCTTTATGAATCCTTACATCTCTAACAGTGAGGCTCTTAGCGGATTTAGTAAAGGTAATAATAGAGTGATGGGCGATGTATGTATCGCTATCTTGTCGGCAGGTTTCAAGGGCTTTGGAGGCTACAATACCATCGAACTGAACAGTAAGATTTCTTTCGGTATGTCTTTGCCTTACGAACTCTTTGCATTTGCCAAGAACATAGGCAACCAAAATTACCAGATAGGCGACATCAGCATGATGGCCCGTTCGTATGAAGAGTTGGCTATCGGTCACTCCCGTAAGATCAACGACAAGTTGCGTGTGGGTGCCAAGCTCAAGTTCCTCTTGGGTGTTGCTGACGCCGATTTTCGCATGGAGGATGTAAGGGCCGACCTCTCTGGTTCCGATAAGTGGACGGTGTCGGGCAAGGCAAACGCACAAGTCTCCATGAAGGGTTTTACTTATAAGACCAAGCCAGATACTTACAATGACGCAAGCAAGGGAAACTACGACAAGATAGATGATGTCGATGTGGATGGTGCAGGGCTCGGAGGTTTCGGTATGGCTGTAGACCTCGGAGGTGTCTATCAGGTAAACCGTAACTTGACGGTGAGTGCTTCTGTGCTCGACCTCGGCTTTATCAGTTGGAGCAACAGTATGAAGGCTGTTAACCGGAACAACAGTTTTGAGTTTGATGGTTTCCACGATACCGCCGTGAAGAGCAAGTACGACAATGCCAATAGCGGAAACACCACGATCGACAAGCAGGCAGATGATTATGGCGATCAGATTACCGACTTCATCAACCTGAAGGATATGGGCGACCAGGGTGGCCGTACTACGGCATTGGCTGCTACCATCAATCTGGGTGGTGAGTATCGTTTGCCGTCTTACGACAAATTGTCTTTCGGCCTTCTGAGCAGTACTCGCATCAATGGCGACTACTCATGGACAGAGGGCAGACTGAGTGCCAACTGGAAACCGCTGAAGTGGCTGGATGGCGGTGTCAACTTTGCTGTGAGCAGTTTTGCTGCCAGTATGGGTTATGTGCTCAACATCTATCCTAAGGGTTACAACTTCTTCATCGGTATGGACCACCTCTTGGGCAAGACCAGCAAGGAGGGTATTCCTCTCAGCTCCAACGCCAGTCTGGCACTGGGTATGAGTATTGCTTGGTAAGATTTACTTCATGTAATATTGCCCCTTTTTCTGTGTCTGTCTGCCAAATTCGATGGCATGGTGGGGGCAATGATGATAACAGGTGAAGCAGGTTAGGCAGTCCTTGTGGTGTAGCCACACAGGGCTGCTGCCATGCCCGCCTTTGATGTCGCCTACAGGGCAGACGTTGGCGCAGATGCCACACTTTACGCAGCGGTCGTTCTCTACGTGGAATCGCTTGTCGGTGATAAGCACGTTCTCGAAGAATCCGCCCACCACCTTGGTAAAGAACCATGGAATGGGACCTTTTACCAGTCTGCTTACTCCCTCCTTACGGTTAAACACTTCCTCGCATACTACGGCTAGCTCTTGTGCAGCCTTCTCCTTCTTGTGCACTTCGCGCTCCTGGGGGTCTACATCCATGAAGGGCAAACCTACGTACGACTCTGGCATGATGAGCGAGTAAGATGAGCTTACCTCGCTAATACCCAAAGCTTTAAGCGATTCGTTGGAAGCAATGGTGTCGTTCAGGTTTTCGATGGTAAGACCAATGCTGTCGCCGGCAGTGCAGACGCAATAAGCGAAAGGGCGCTTTACTGGCGAATGAGGTTGTGTTCCGTTGGCAGACTGCTCTTCTGCTGTTGCTCGCTTGATTTTCATCTTGGCAATAAACTCCCTGACGAGTCTAGGCACGCGCCATCCATGTACGGGGAATACGAAACCGAGCCGTTCATTCTCTTTCAGAATAAACGGCTCGCTTATATGATGGCTTGAGTCATCGGCTCGCATATAAGGAGCGATGGGTATCAAGTCTTCGTGTATAGCCGCCGCCAGTCGGGAGGCAGCCCATTTGGTGTTTCCAGTTCCTGAGAAATAGAAAATCATGTCTGTATGCTTGTTTTTACTGCTTCTCCTTCATTACGCCCTCTATATAGATGCGCGTCATCTCTACACTGCCATTGCTGCGTACAGTGATGCTCTTCTTGAAGTGACCGGGAAACATACCCTTGCCATTGTAAGTGACGCTAATCTGACCTTTCTGTCCTGGGGCAATTGGCTGCTTGGTGTATGAGGGCACGGTGCATCCGCAGCTGGCGATGGCCTGATTGATGACGAGTGGCTTGTTGCCCACGTTGGTGAAGGTAAAGGTAGCCTTCTGTACAGGACTTGTTTCTTCGAAGGAACCAAAGTTGTGAACTACCTTGTCAAACTTGATTTCTGCCTGAGCTGAGGCTGTGGCTACGAGTGCCACGAGCATGGTCAGAGCCATTATGATTCTTTTCATTTTCAGTTTCCTTTCTTTATTTTTTGTCTTTCTTTTTGCTTATTTAGATGCAAAAGTACATATAAAGTTTATTATAACGTTGCTTTTTACATTATTTAATAGAAAAGACGAAGACCAAATCATTGTCGTAAACAATCAAGTCTCGTCGTATCAATCACTTGTTGTTTAGATTTTCTTCAAAAACTGTCCTGTGAGGCTCTCCTTGCAGGCAGCCACTTCCTCGGGCGTGCCAGCCACCACCAGGTTGCCGCCCTTGTCGCCACCCTCCGGACCGAGGTCGATGATGTAGTCGGCACACTTGATTACGTCCAGATTGTGCTCGATGACCACCAGCGAGTGTCCTCGCTCGATGAGGGCATTGAAGGCATGGAGCAGACGCTTGATGTCGTGGAAGTGAAGACCGGTGGTAGGCTCGTCGAAGATGAAGAGGGTAGGCTCTTGGTCTTCCTTGCCGATGAAGTAGGCGAGTTTTACGCGCTGATTCTCACCGCCAGACAGGGTGCTGGAGTTTTGCCCCAGCTTGATGTAGCCGAGACCTACCTCTTGCAGTGGGCGCAGACGGCTCACGATGATACGACAGTTGTCGAAGTCGCCGTCGTTCTTCTGTAGCTTTTCATCGCTGAAGAATTCTATTGCCTCATTCACAGTCATGTTGAGCACCTCGTTGATGTCTTTTCCTCCATAGCGCACCTCCAGGATTTCGTGCTTGAATCGCTTGCCCTTGCAAGCCTCGCACTGCAGGGTGAGGTCTGCCATGAATTGCATCTCTATCGTAACGTAGCCTGCTCCCTTACATTCCTCGCATCTTCCGCCCTCGGCGTTGAAGGAGAAGTAGGCTGGGGTAAAGCCCATCTGCTTGGAGAGGGGTTGGAGGGCATAGAGCTGTCGGATGGCATCGTATGCCTTCAGATAGGTGGCAGGGTTGCTGCGGGTGCTCTTGCCGATGGGGTTTTGGTCTACAAACTCTACGTGCCGGATGGCGTTGAAGTCTCCCTCGATGGCTGAATGCTCGCCTGGGGCATCCGATACGAGGTCTAGTTTGCGGCGCATGGCAGGGTAGAGGATGCCCTTGATGAGCGAACTCTTTCCCGATCCTGATACGCCTGTGATGCAGGTGAACACGTTGAGTGGTATCTTGACGTCGATGCCTCTCAGATTGTTCATTCGCGCCCCCTTGATGTCGATGCTCTGGTTCCAGGCTCGATGACTGGTAGGGCGTTCTATCTGCTCGTTGTGGGTGAGGTACTTGATGGTGTAGCTCTCTGGATGTTTCTCTAGCAGATGTGCTTGCTCAGCGGGGTCGGTGGTAGAGTATTCTGAGGCGGGTCCGGCATAGACCAGTCGTCCGCCAAGTCTGCCTGCGTCAGGACCGATGTCGATGAGGTAGTCGGCTGCTCGCATGATTTCCTCGTCGTGCTCCACCACTACTACCGTGTTGCCTAGTTCTTGCAATTCTCTGAGTACCTTGATGAGGCGGTCGGTGTCTCTGCTGTGCAGTCCGATACTGGGCTCGTCGAGGATGTAGACGCTACCCACGAGCGATGAACCAAGACTGGTGGTCAGGTTGATGCGCTGGCTCTCGCCACCCGAAAGAGAGTTGGAGAGTCGGTTGAGCGTAAGATAGCCAAGTCCCACGTCCAGAAGGAATTGCAGGCGATTCATAATCTCTGTCATGAGGCGCTTGCTTATCTCCTTTTCGTGGTCGGTCATCTCCAGTTGCTTAAACCAGGCACTGAGGTTGGTTACCGACATGTCTACCAGTTCGGTAATGCTTTTGCCGCCTATCTTCACATAGTTGGCCTCCTTCTTCAGGCGGGTGCCATGACAGTCGGGACAGATGGTTTTGCCGCGGAATCGGCTCAGCATCACACGGTATTGTATCTTGTATTGGTTCTCCTTCACCATGCGGAAGAATTCATCGATGCTCACCCGGTCGTGAGGGTCGCGTTGCTTCTCGGTAGGCAGACCGTGCCAGAGCCAATCTTTCTGCTTCTGTGTCAGCTCATAGTAGGGCTTGAAGATAGGGAAGTCGAAGCCGCCTTGTTCCACACGGCGGATAAACTCATTCTTCCACATACCCATCTTCTCGCCACGCCAGCACACCACGCAACCGTCGTAAAGGCTGAGTGAGGTGTCTGGGATGACGAGTTTTTCGTCGATGCCTATCACGCTGCCAAATCCCTCGCAGGTAGGACAGGCGCCGAGCGGCGAGTTGAAGGCGAACATATTGTCAGACGGCTCCTCAAAGGTCATTCCGTCTGCCTCAAACCGGGTGGAGAAGTCGTAGCTGATACGGCTTGGTAGGAAGAGCAGACGACAAGCTCCGTCGCCCTCATAGAAAGCCGTCTCCGCAGAGTCTATCAGTCGGCTGATGTCATCTTTCTCATCGCTTACCGACGAACGGTCTATCACGAGGAAGATTTCCTCATCCATCTGCCGCATCGTTTCTTTGAGGGCTTCGCCGCTGGCATTGAACAGTTGCTGATATTTCTTGGCGGTGGCGGCATCGGCATCGTTTGCCTTCTCCAGGAAGTCCTCGATACGTACAAACTCGTCTTTTTCCATGATTCGGGCGTATCCCTCCTGTACATACATCTCCAGCTGCTTGCTGAGGCTGCGCCCCTCTATGACGTGGATGGGGGCGAGGATGACAAACTTGGTGCCCTTGGAATACTGCTGGGTACATGCCAGGATATCCTCGGTGGTGTGTCGCTTTACCTCTTGCCCGCTGATAGGCGAATAGGTCTTTCCGATGCGGGCGTACAGTAGGCGGAGATATTCGTAAATCTCGGTGCTGGTTCCCACGGTAGATCGAGGGTTGCGGGAGATGACCTTCTGCTCGATGGCGATGGCAGGAGGCAATCCCTTGATGAAGTCGCACTCTGGCTTGCTCATGCGCCCCAAAAACTGGCGGGCATAGGAAGACAGCGACTCTACATATCTGCGCTGGCCCTCGGCGTAGAGCGTGTCGAAAGCCAATGACGACTTGCCCGACCCGGAGACACCTGTGATGGCAACAAACTTGCCCTGCGGTATCTTCACGTCGATGTTTTTGAGGTTGTTGGCCCTCGCTCCCTTAATCTCTATATATTTCTCTTTCCCCATTTCGCTTTTTACCTTTTTACTTTTTTACTTTTTTACCTTTACTCGTGGTGGTACGGTTCACCTTTTATAATAGTACATGCCCGATAGAGCGCCTCGGTGAAGATGAGGCGAACCATCTGGTGAGAGAACGTCATCTTGGAGAGCGAGATTTTCTCGTTGGCACGGTCGTAGACGGCTTGCGAAAAACCGTAGGGACCGCCGATGACGAAGACGAGATTTCTGGCAGTGGTCTGCTTGTGCTCTATCCACTTGGCAAACTCGATGCTTCGAAATTCTTGTCCATGCTCGTCCAGGAGCACTACGGTGTCGGAAGGCTGAATCAGTTTTAGTATCTGTTCGCCCTCCCGTTCCTTCTGCTGCTGTTCGCTGAGGCTTTTGGTATTCTTCAGCTCTGGTATGATGGTGATGCTGAAAGGCATGTAGTGGGTGATGCGCTCGCCATAGTCCATAATGCCTGCCACGAAATGCTTGTTGACGGTCTTTCCGACCAAGATGAGTTTTGTTTTCACGAATTGTTGCTTTTAAATTTCTGCAAAAGTACGGAAAATCATAGAAATGACAAAATATTCTGGCGTATATTTGAGGTGATATTTACAAATATGGAGAAGAAGTGATGATTAAAGAACAACTTGGTACGTTTTTTGACGCTGGATTGCAAATCCGTCGGAACGCCTAACGGTAAAGAGGTCTTCATGCGACTTGTTTCATCACACGAAGACCTCTTTTCGCTGGGAGTCATCTTGCCGTATTGGGCTCAAGATGCTCTTCTTATGCTAGGGACTATAATTGCTGTATGTTGTCATCTAACTCCTCGTCATCGTAGATTTGGAGATTAGGTTCGCCTGAACCTGCCAGCATGGTATTGGCATTTTCGATGGCCACTACTTTTGTCTCTGGGGTGATGTATGTCTTCTTATTCATTGTCGTAAGTTATTTTGAGGTTGAATATTCTGTTTGTTTGATTACTTCTGGATGTACTTCTTGCCATTCTTGATGACTACTCCCTTGTAATCCTTGCCCACTCTCTGGCCAGCGAGGTTGAATATCTCGTTGCCGTTAGCGGAAGTGGTCTCGGTGGAGAGCTGGCTGATGCCTGTGGTGCCGTCGTTGCCGAATATCAGTGAGTAGTATGAGGCGGTTGAAGCCGTAGCTTCTTTTTCGTAGTGTGCTTTGCCGGCGGAGAGGGTGCGACTGCTATTGGACTTATAGAATCCTACTTTTGAATCCTTGCTGGCAAGGATGTATGTGTTGTCGTCGGCGGTGGTGGTTCCGTCATCTGCCACCAGCACATTGCCAGTCATGTCGTCTGCGTCGATGGTGAACTTGGGAGAGACGGTGCTGTTCTTTTCGGCTACGATGATAACGCCGGTCTGTGCGGGCACTTTGCTTACTTCCTTGCAAACCATTGAGTTGTCTGAGTTTACACCTGTGATGATGTAAGCCTTGGCGCTAGTCTCAGAGAAGTCTACTGCATACTGGCTATTGCTATAGGTATTGATGCCGTAATCGCTCATAGTGATAGACTCGATGGAAGCTGGCGTAGAGCCTGTTACAGAGATGGAACTTATCCACCATTGTTTTTTATTTGCATCTGTCATTCCTATATAGATGACGGTTTGACCAATCAACTTGCTGCCGGCTTTGACGGTGTCCCTTGCATTCTGCAGCTTCTTTTTAGCCTCGGCGCCTTTTACTGTGTCTACAACATTTTGGTAGGCTTGTTCTATTCGTATATTGAAGCCTGTGGTACTTGCTGATTGTGTTGTACCCTTGATGGCGATGATGTCTCCTTCTTTCAACGCATTGTTCAGCTTGCAGCAAATGTATGCGCCTGATGATTTCATCGTCCATCTTGCTGGAGTTTCTTTGGTGTCAGCAGTACTGTTCACACCATCCACTGACCAACTTCCGCCAATGCATGTACCTGCTTTTGTCTTTTCTGGGATTTCTCCCGTTGTTGTTAATTTGTAGAGGGTGTCTGCCTTTTCTGCTGCCGATACTGTCTGGAAGCAGAACAGAGAGAGCAGTGTTACAATTAATAATGTTAAGTTCTTGTTCATAATCGTTTTTTTTATTAGATTTGTTAATACGTATAAAGATTGTTTTTTGTTTGCAAAAGTAGTATGAAATGGGGGGGGCAGAATAATACGATTGTCCAAAAAGGCATTATTTTGTGTAAAATCGAAGTTTTTTTTCCTAGTTAGGGATAATTTTTTTTCTAGTTAGGGCTATTTTTTTCCTAATTAGGCAAGTGAAAGTCGCTAGTTTTTCGTTTATGATGCAAAAATACGAAACCGCTAGGCGTTCCTGCGGATTTGTAATCCGCAGATAAAAAATGTTCGACCTATTTGGTTCGGGGGATTTGTAATCCCCCATCAGCAAGAATGCCACTGGCTTTGGCTAGCTAGGGGTGCGGATTGCAAATCCGCAGAATAGAGGTTAGGACATTTTTTGACGCCGGATTACAAATCCGTCGGAACGCCTAACGGGGAACCATCGGACTCTTTTCCTCAACTCGATGTTGTCTCTTGTTGTCTCTATTGTCGTAAAATACAAAAAGCTCTATTATAGTTTACGACTAGAATTTGATGGTTTTTACGACAATAGAGACAACAAGAGACAACCGTTGCCAGTCCATGAGTTTTCTAAATCCTGTCTTGTCGTGCAGGTGAAAAGGTCGCAAAATTGCCTCCACGAGTTGCAGAAATTGCGCTTTTCCGATGCCCGAAAGACCGCTCAAGTGCCCCATTTGCCCACATTTTCGTAATTTTTGGGGTCGGAGTACGTAACTTTTGCATCGGTGAAATGAGCGGAAAGTGAGGGTATTTTCATCGAAATCTGCACTTTTTTCATGCTTTTTGGGGCCTTTGAGAGGGAAATTTCCACGAATTTTGTACCCTTTTCGGGGCTTTTCTTCGTTAGGATGGTCTTGCTAGAAATGGCGTAAGTTATTGCTTTTTAGCGGGTTAGGTAGTTCTCGATTCTTGTCTGGCTTGTCAAAAATCTCAAATCTCAGTATCTCAGTTATTTTTTAAAGGTACCCCTATTTTTCATCTTCCTATTATATATAATATATAACTAATTAATTATTAATAAGTTATAAGTATAT
>CAVKLF010000045.1:0-17836 GCA_963657075.1 bacterium
AATGATGAAAACAGAATGGAGAGGTTTCAAGGGAAACAAGTGGCAGAGTGAGGTGGATCTTCGCGATTTCATCCAGAACAACTACACTAGTTACGACGGTGACGAGTCGTTCCTTGCAGCACCTACTCAGGCTACCAACACCCTTTGGGGGATGTTGAAGGAACTCCAGAAAGAGGAGCGTGCCAAGGGCGGTGTGCTCGACATGGAGACCGAGGTGGTTTCAGGATTGACAGCATATGGCGCGGCCTATATCGGTGAGGGAACCAAGGAACTTGAGAAGGTGGTGGGTCTTCAGACCGACAAGCCACTGAAGCGTGCCTTCATGCCATACGGTGGTATCAAGATGGCAGAGCAGGCTTGCACCACATACGGTTATCAGCCTTCGGAGAAACTCCACGAGATTTTCCACAAATACTGCAAGACTCACAATGATGGTGTATTCGATGCTTACACCCCAGAGATGAAACTCGTGCGCCATAATCATATCTTGACAGGTTTGCCAGATACTTACGGACGTGGACGTATCGTGGGCGACTATCGTCGTGTAGCTCTCTATGGTATTGATTACTTGATTCAGGAGAAGCAGAACGACCTCAAGAACATGGGCGACCGTGAGATGATAGACGAGGTAATCCGCCTGCGTGAGGAGGTGTCGATGCAGATCAAGGCATTGAAGGGCTTGAAGGAGATGGCTGCAAGCTATGGTTTCGATATCTCTCAGCCTGCAAAGAACGCACGCGAGGCAGTGCAGTGGCTCTACTTCGGCTACCTTGGTGCTGTCAAGACACAGAATGGTGCTGCCATGTCTGTAGGCCGTATCTCTACCTTCCTCGATATCTATATTCAGCGTGACCTCAACGAGGGAACTCTTACCGAGGATGATGCACAGGAACTTATCGACCACTTGGTGATGAAGTTCCGTATGGTGAAGTTTGCTCGCATCCCTTCCTATAACGAACTCTTTACAGGCGATCCTGTATGGGCTACGCTTGAGGTAGGTGGTATGGGCCAGGATGGTCGCTCCATGGTGACCAAGAGTGACTTCCGCTTCCTGCACACCTTGGAGAACATGGGACCTTCGCCAGAGCCAAACCTCACCGTGCTCTATAGCTCTCGCTTGCCTAAGGCATTCAAACACTATGCTTCACTCATCTCTGTGAAGACCAGCTCTATCCAGTATGAGAACGATGACGTGATGCGTCCTGTTTGGGGTGATGACTATAGCATCTGCTGCTGCGTGTCTGCTACCCAGACCGGTAAGGAGATGCAGTTCTTCGGCGCGCGTGCCAATTTGGCTAAGTGCTTGACATACGCCATCTCGGGCGGTGTAGACTCAAAGACTCGTGAACAGTGCGGTCCTAAGTACCGTGCCATCGAGGGTGATGTGGTGACTTACGAGGAGTTTATGCCTCGCTTCATGGATATGATGGACTGGCTCGCCAGCGTCTACGTGAAGACCCTTAACCTCATCCACTACATGCACGACAAGTACTTCTATGAGGCTGCCGAGATGGCACTCATCGACACCGACGTGCGCCGTACCTTCGCTACAGGTATCGCAGGCTTCAGCCACGTGGTAGACTCTATCTCAGCTATCAAGTACGCCAAGGTAAATATCATCCGTGACGAGACAGGATTCCCTCTCAGTTTCAAGACCGAGGGTGACTTCCCACGCTATGGTAACGATGATGAGCGTGCCGATGAGATAGCAGTATGGTTGCTCAAGACCTTTATGAATATGGTCAAGAAGTATCATACTTATCGCGACTCCGAGCCTACGACATCTATCCTTACCATTACCTCTAACGTGGTATACGGCAAGTACACCAGCAATATGCCTGATGGTCGTCCAGCAGGTGCTCCTTTGGCTCCAGGTGCCAACCCATCGTATGGTGCAGAGAAGAACGGCTTGCTCGCATCCCTCAACTCAGTGGCTAAGTTGCCTTACGAGTATGCCCTCGACGGAATCTCCAACACCCAAACCATCAGCCCTGGAGCTCTCGGTCACAATGACGAAGAACGTGCACAGACATTGGTAGATGTATTGGACGGTTACTTTAATCAAGGTTCTCACCACCTGAATGTGAACGTGTTCGGTATCGACAAGCTCAAGGATGCGATGGAGCACCCTGAGAAGGAAGAGTACCAGAACTTCACCATCCGTGTGAGCGGTTACGCCGTGAAGTTTATCGATTTGACCCGTGAGCAGCAGCTCGATGTGATTGCACGTCAGGCTCATGAGAGACTTTAAATAAGTTATAGGTTAGAAGTCTGAAGTTAGAGGTTGGTTGCTATAACTTCTGACTTCTGACTTCAGACTTTTAAATTATTTAACTGCAAAATGCAATAAGGTATGAAATATTTTGCTAAATTTGCAGCATGAAATCTAAAAAACAAGTTTTAGGAACCGAAACAGGCAAATTTTGCTTAGATATAGCCAAGTTAATAATTGGTGGTGTAGTCTTGGCAAGTATTGTAAAGGAAAACATAGATTCTATGCTTCTAATTGGTGTAGGGTTTATCTTTGTTATTTTTCTTACGCTTGTGGGGTTGTGGCTTATTACTCATTATAAAGAAGAGAATGAGGATAGTCCAAAGCCCCAAACATATAGAAGGAGACATTATAAACAAGATAAAAATAGGAGAAATTGATTATGTTTGCATTGACAATATTTCTTAGTTTAATAGTGTGCATGATTTTGTGCATAGTAGCTTACCTTCATTTCTCCAATTTGAGATGATGTTATAGTTATGATAGGGTTATTCGTATTCTTTAGCTTGTTAGCCTTGATGGGCTTTCTGGCTGCGTATGTTTTAATCATTCGTCCTGAAATGAAAAGTAAATAGGGAATGGCTTTCATTCACAGCATAGAGAGCTTCGGCTCCGTTGACGGACCGGGAATCCGGTTCTTGATATTCTTGCAGGGCTGCCCGATGCGCTGCCAGTTCTGCCATAATCCCGACTCATGGAAGGCGGGAGTAGGGGAGGAGTGGACTGCCGACGAACTCCTCGACAAGGCGGAAAGGTTTCGCAGCTACTGGGGCGACAAAGGTGGCATCACCGTGAGTGGTGGCGAGGCCCTGATGCAGATAGACTTTCTCATTGAGCTCTTCGAGAAAGCCCACCAGCGAGGCATCAATACTTGTCTCGATACCTCGGCGCAACCCTTCACCCGGAAGGGTGTGTTCTTCGAGAAGTTTGAACGGCTGATGTCCGTTACCGATACCGTTCTTCTCGATATCAAGCACATTGATGAAGAGGAGCATCGTAAACTGACGAAACATTCCAACAAAAATATTTTGGATTGCGCTCGCTACTTGAGCGAGATACGGAAGCCTGTATGGATTCGCCATGTCCTGGTGCCAGGCATCACCGACAAGGACGAATATCTGGAGCAGCTTCGCGATTTCCTCACCACGCTTCATCATATCGAACGCATAGACATCCTTCCTTATCATACCATGGGCGTCTATAAGTATGAGAAGCTAGGCATCCCTTATCCGCTAGAGGGTATAAATCCGCCTACAGCTGATAGGGTGGCACATGCCAATTCCATCTTGCAAGAAGCTCTTTCCTAGAAGTGGAGATTACTTTTTTTTGCTTTTCTCTGCAACCTTTTGATTCATACTAGCGTCTAACTGCTGGAAAACAAAATGAGAATAAAGGCATTGAGAACAAATATAAATAAAGGTAATATGAAACAGATGAATCTAGCAAAGAAGGCTCTTGTAGTCTTCGCGATTGTGGTGTTGGGAATGAGTGTAAGCGCTTGTCGCTATAATGGCAGCACTCTCCAAGGGAACCTTTCCTATACAGAGGAAGAGTTGAAACAGAAGCCTTTCGACAAGATAGTAGTAGACATGGTGTGCAATGTGTACTATACCCAAAACGATGGTGACAAGCACGATGTACGTTTTGACTACTCTGACGTGAAAGACCCAGAGTTGGTGCAGGCGATGAAGGAGAAAGTGAAAGCGATATATCGAAATGATGGTACCATTGAAATCGGTGTCTCTGGTAGTATTCCTGGTGCCAACAACGGTGATAGTATGAAACGGCTCAAGGTGTACATTACAAGCCCCGATCTCTTGAAGGTTGTTCAAGAGGGAGTAGGCTCGTTCCATTCTGATCTCATCAACTCCGACCTTCTTACCATCGACAATGAGGGCGTGGGGAGCATCTATGTCAAGAAAATCCTTGCTAACAAGCTCGCTATCGACAATGAGGGTGTAGGCAGTGTAGAGATAGATGGGGTGACGGGCGGAAATGTCAATGTTGTCAACGAGGGCGTCGGCAGTGTGAAGCTAGGTCACTTCAAAGGCGACACCCTCGTGATAGACAACGAGGGCGTAGGCAAGACCACTGCTGATGTGGATTGCCGTTATATCAAGGCCTCGCTGGATGGCGTGGGCGGTGTGTACCTGTCAGGCGTAGCTCACCAGTGGGATACTACTCGTGATGGCGTAGGCAAGATACACACCAAGGACTTAAAGAAGAACTAGAAGTCCCACTTCACACCGAGGCATGGACGAACCATGAAACCTGCGTTGCTGCCGAAGTTGTTGCTAATCTCTACTTCGCCGCCTACGCTGAGGTTGTTGCAACCGAAGTGCTGACCTACGTTGTACCAAAGCTGTGGCTCGGTGGTGAAGACTGTGTGCTCGGCTTTGTAGTCTACCTCTCCGTTGGCATTTAGTTTTTCATGGCCCTTCTTGTCGAGCATACTGGTATGGTTCTCCCACCAGAAGTCAGCGAAACCATCAAACTTCAAGCCCTTTACGCCAAAAATATCGTTGCAAGTCCATACTGCGGTAAACTGCATAGGCACGTTCTGATGGGTCTGTCGGATGGTCTTGTAGAGGGCTTGGAGTGTCAAGGTGTTCTTGAAACTCTTGTCGTGCATGAAGTATTCCACACCAAAGAGCCAGGCATTGTTGATAGGGTAGTTTTTGGTGATACCGCCATTGTACTCAGCATGGAGGCTCCAGTTCTTCATGCAGGTGTTCTGCCAGAAGTTGAGCGCACGAGAAATCTCGGTGTAGGTACCACCTTGAGCTACGTTCTTGCCTCCCGCCATCTTGTCGTAGTTGAAGTCGTGGTCTACGAAGAAGTAAGTGTTACCCCATTTGTCTTGTTTAAACATCTCAAGGGTAAGGGTAACATACTTGCGGTCACTGCCGAAATCGTAGAGAATTTGGGCGTTGGTCTGTGCTAAAGTTTTGCTTGCAGGAAGCAACGCAAGTGCCATGAGCAATAGGCTTTTCTTTGCTTTCATTGTTCTTTTTTTTGTATTTAATAAAATGAAACAAAAACTGCGGGCGCAGCAGTGTGTCCGCAGTTTATGAATATATTTATGATTATAGATAATGCTTAGTATGCGAAGAGTGGGTAATCCTTCATGGTAGCGTTTACCTTCTCGCGTACACGGGCAATGACCTTCTCATCTTCTGGGGCGTTGAGCACCTCTTCGATGAGTTCGGCTATCAAGTGCATCATGTCTTCCTTGGCGCCACGGGTAGTCATTGCTGCCGTGCCAAGGCGGATGCCTGAAGTCTGGAAGGCTGAGCGAGAGTCGAATGGTACCATATTCTTGTTGACAGTGATGTCGGCAGCTACAAGAGCGTTCTCTGCTACCTTACCGGTTAAGTCTGGGTACTTGCTGCGAAGGTCTACGAGCATGGAGTGATTGTCGGTGCCGCCACTCACGATACCGAAACCGCGACCGAGGAGGTCTTCGGCGAGTACAGCTGCGTTCTTCTTCACTTGGAGAGCATAGTCTTTCCATGAAGGTTGCAGGTTCTCGTTGAAAGCTACTGCCTTAGCTGCGATGACATGCTCCAGTGGACCGCCCTGCTGACCAGGGAATACGGCAGAGTTGAGGAGCATACTCATCTTCTTTATTTCGCCCTTCTTGGTGGTCAAGCCCCAAGGGTTGTCAAAATCCTTGCCCATGAGAATGATGCCACCACGAGGACCGCGGAGAGTCTTGTGGGTAGTGGATGTCACAATGTGTGCATACTTGAGAGGATTATCGAGCAATCCGGCTGCGATGAGGCCTGCTGGGTGTGCCATGTCGATCATGAGGAGTGCGCCTACCTCGTCGGCAATCTTGCGCATGCGAGCGTAATCCCACTCACGGCTGTAGGCGCTACCGCCACCGATGATGAGTTTTGGTTTGTGTTCCAAGGCCAACTTTTCCATCTCGTCGTAGTCGATGCGTCCCGTCTCCTTGTTCAGGTTGTAGCCCACTGGGTGATAAAGAATACCAGAAGTGTTGACTGCGCTACCATGTGATAGGTGACCGCCGTGGTCGAGGTTGAGTCCCATAAAGGTGTCGCCTGGCTTCAGTACGGCGAGCAGCACTGCTGCGTTAGCTTGTGCGCCAGAGTGAGGCTGCACGTTGGCATACTCTGCACCAAAGAGCTTCTTCACACGTTCGATGGCGAGGTTCTCTACAATGTCTACCACCTGACAACCGCCATAATAGCGCTTGCCTGGTAGTCCCTCGGCATATTTGTTGGTGAGGTATGACCCCATGGCCTGCATCACCTCTTCACTCACGAAGTTCTCAGAGGCAATCAATTCCATGCCCTTCAGCTGGCGCTGGTGTTCCCTTTCGATTAAGTCGAAAATCTCGTTGTCCTTTGTCATAATTATTCATTATTAATGATTAAATCTAAATTACTTGCAGAGCTCTACCTTGCCTAGATATTGTTCCTTGTCGCAGTAGTGGCAGCGTACAATGCCGAGGG
Organism: bacterium; assembly: GCA_963657075.1. Taxonomy (GTDB): domain Bacteria; phylum Bacteroidota; class Bacteroidia; order Bacteroidales; family Bacteroidaceae; genus Prevotella. The sequence continues at coordinate 6,754 of CAVKLF010000045.1, forward strand.
CTGCATCCAGGGTGTGGAAGATGGTCTGCATCGGCTCGTTGTTGGTGATACACTTTGGGTTGTTGCACTTCACGATGCCCTTCAGTGTGTCGGGAGTCTTCACGGTCTTCTTCTCCACCACCTCGTAGTCCTTGATGATGCTCAGGCCAATGTTGGGGGCCACGACAGAGAGACGATTGATTTCCTCGTCTGTAAAGTACTTGTTGGCCACCTTGATAATGCCCTTCTTGCCGATTCTCTTCGAAGGCAAGTTGTAGCCGATGGTGACAGGCGACTCCATCTTCTCCAGTTGGAGGAGGTTGACCACCTGATAGGTCTTCTCGGCAGGTATATGGTCGATTACGGTTCCATTCTCGATAGCCGCAACCACTAATTCACTTTTATTGTTTCCCATTTTTTTCTTTTAATGTTAAGTGTTACATGTTAAGTGCTAAATGAGAGAAGATACGCTATATGTCCAACTTGATATTCAACACTTAACGTTCAACATTATTGAATAATCGTTTTATCATTCTTGATATCATCAAGCGTGATACCTAGGCAGTGGCAGAAGATAGCCTCACGAGCATAGAGACCATTCTGCGCCTGTTGGATATAGTAAGCGTGTGGGTCGTCGTCTACATCGTACGCAATCTCGTTGACGCGAGGCAGTGGGTGCATAATTTTCATGTTGTCCTTTGCTTTGGCTAGCATCTCACGCTTCAGAATATAGACATTCTTTACACGCTCGTACTCCATCAGGTCGCTGAAACGCTCCTTCTGCACGCGGGTCATGTAGAGAATGTCGGCACCGGCGATGACATCCTCGTTGAAATCCTCGTGCTCCACGTACTTGATGCCATGGTTGTCGCAATACAACTTGTATTCTTGTGGCATGGCTAGCTCCTTAGGAGCGATGAAGTGGAAAGTGGGGTTGAAATGGCGCATGGCAGTGATAAGTGAGTGAACGGTGCGGCCATACTTGAGGTCACCCACGAGATAAATGTTCAAGTTTTCCAAGGTACCTTGGGTCTTAAAGATAGAGTAGAGGTCGAGCAAGCACTGCGAAGGGTGCATGTGGGCGCCGTCGCCTGCATTGACGATAGGTACCGGAGCCACTTCGCTGGCATATTGTGCAGCACCCTCGATAAAATGGCGCATGGCGATGATATCGGCATAGTTGCTTACCATGAGGATGGTGTCTTTAAGCGTTTCGCCCTTAGTGGTACTGGAGGTCTTTGCGTCCGAGAAGCCGATAACACGGGCTCCAAGACGGTTGGCTGCAGTTTGGAAACTAAGTTGGGTGCGAGTAGAAGGCTCGAAGAAAAGGGTCGCTACTACCTTTCCCTTCAACAACTCCCTGTTAGGATGTTTTTCAAACTCTTGCGCCATTTCCAAAAGGTACGTGATTTTCTCCTTCGAAAGGTCGGCAATAGTTACAAAATTATGCTTTTCCATTTGAAAAAATTGATTGAATGTTCTGAAATCGCCTTCAAAGTTACATATAATTTCTGATTTATGTGCGATAATTCAAAACTTTTATGTAATTTTGCACAAATAATTATCGAATTTCATAGAAATCAGTGATGAGAAAAAGATTTATACATACATTGTGGGCGCTTTTGGCTACAGGTGTAGTAGTCTCCGCATTAGCCTTCTTCGCCATTTGGTTTGGCTATATAGGATACATGCCCGACATAGAAGACCTGCAAAATCCTATCAGTCGATTCGCCACACAGGTGTACTCAGCCGATGGCAAAGTGCTTGGCACTTGGAACCTGAACAAGGAAAACCGCATCGTGATACCTTATAAGAAGATGTCACCTTATTTGATAGAAGCACTCGTCGCTACCGAGGACGAGCGGTTCTATGAGCACTCTGGCATAGACTATCGCGCTTTGGGGCGTGCCATCGTGAAGCGTGGCTTGTTGGGACAGACCAATGCCGGAGGCGGTTCTACCATCACGCAGCAGCTAGCCAAGCAGCTCTACTCGGAGACGGCTTCCAATACTCTGGAACGCCTTTTCCAGAAACCGATAGAGTGGGTTATCGCTATCAAGTTGGAACGATACTATACCAAGCAGGAAATCCTTGCGCTCTATCTCAATTACTTCGACTTCTTGCATAATGCAGTGGGTATCAAGACGGCAGCCAATACCTATTTTAATAAGGAGCCTAAAGACCTTACCCTCTGTGAAGCTGCTACTCTCGTCGGTCTCTGCAAGAACCCTTCGCTCTTCAATCCTGTGCGTTATCCTGAGCGTGCCCGTGAGCGTAGAAACGTGGTGCTCTCGCAGATGGTGAAGGCTGGCTATCTCTCACAGGGAGAGTATGGTCAGTATGCAGCCGAGCCTCTCACGCTCAACTTCCACCGCACCGACCATAAGGATGGCTCTGCCACCTATCTGAGGGAGTTTCTGCGTCAGTACATGATGGCGAAACGACCTCAGCGTACAGACTATCCTTCGTGGAACTATGTACAGTTTGTCAACGACTCTATTCTTTGGGACTCAGATCCCCTCTATGGATGGTGCAACAAAAACTACAAGAAAGATGGTTCGCCATACAATGTTTATAGCGATGGGCTCAAGGTGTTTACCTCTATCGACAGTCGTATGCAAAGATATGCAGAAGAGGCTGTCTATCAGCATGTGGCACGCTACTTGCAGCCCGCTTTTAGTAGGGAGGTGGCGCGCAAACCTAGTTCGCCATACAGCGACAAGTTGAAGCCTAGTCAGATACGTAGTATTCTGAACCGCAGTGTCACACAGTGCGAGCGTTATCGCCAGATGAAGGCGGATGGTGCTTCGCCCGACGAAATCAAGGAGACCTTCCGCAAGAAGATTCCTATGACAGTATTTACTTATCATGGCGATATCGATACACTGATGAGCCCGCTCGACTCTATCCGCTACTACAAGACCTTCTTGCGCAGCGGCTTTATGAGTATGGATCCGAAGACGGGAGCGGTAAAGGCTTATGTGGGCGGACTGGATTATACTCACTTCATGTACGACATGGTGAGCTTGGGCAGAAGGCAGGTAGGTTCGACCATCAAACCATTCCTTTACAGTCTGGCGATGGAAAACGGATTCTCCCCATGCGACCTTGCTCCCAATCGCCAGCAAACCTATATAGTGGCAGGGCAGTCTTGGACCCCACGAAATGCTAACCATGCACGCTATGGGCAAATGGTGCCGTTGCAGTGGGGACTGGCACAGAGTAACAACTGGATAAGTGCCTACCTGATGAGCAAACTCAATCCGCAGCAGTTTGTGCAGCTCCTGCATGACTTTGGTATCAGCAATCCCGATATCCATGCCTCTATGAGTCTTTGTCTCGGACCTTGTGAGGTGAGTGTGAGCGAGATGGTAAGTGCCTATACCGCCTTTGCCAACCACGGCATCCGCACTGCCCCTATGTTCGTGAGCCGCATCGAGGATAATGAAGGCAATACCATTGCCACCTTTCAGCCACGCATGAACGAGGTAATCAGTGCCGAGAATGCCATGAAAATGCTCACTATGCTGATGGGCGTGGTGGACAACGGTACGGCGGGCAGACTACGTTATCGCTACAATTTGGAGGGACAGATAGGAGCCAAGACTGGTACCACCAATAACAATAGCGATGGATGGTTTATCGGCTTTACTCCACAGCTCGTTAGTGGTGTATGGGTAGGCGGTGAAGAACGCGATATCCATTTTGACTCTATGAGCATGGGACAGGGAGCCACCATGGCACTGCCTGTTTGGGCTATATTTATGAAAAAAGTATATGCAGACCCATCGTTAGGCTTTAGTCCCGATGTGAAGTTTGACCTGCCGGATGGCTACGACCCTTGTCACAAACAACGGGCGGAGCAAGATGACTTTGAGGAAGTGAATGGTATCGACGAAGTTTTTGAATAGCTTAACTTCCCTGCAACTGAATGCAGAAAAACAATAGTAACCCCTATTTTTGCACCTCTTATTTTTTAAATAGTGCAAAAATAGGGGGCGTTTTTTGCTCATATTCAGTTTTTTTTGTATTTTTGCAGAGTTTTAGGACATTCGACCTCTCTAAGCGCTTGGCTTGGGGTAATAAAAGATAGAAAACAATAAAAAACATTATAATGAACGTTTCATATAAATGGCTTAAAGAATACGTTGATTTCGACTTGACACCACAGGAGACTGCGGACGCGCTGACCTCTTGTGGACTCGAAGTTGACGCTTTGGAAGAAGTACAGACCATCAAAGGTGGTCTGAAAGGTCTTTACGTAGGTAAAGTGTTGACATGCGAGGCGCATCCTAATAGCGACCACCTGCATGTTACGACTGTTGACCTTGGTAAGGGGGAGCCTCAGCAGATTGTTTGTGGTGCTCCTAATGTAGCAGCAGGTCAGAAGGTAATCGTAGCCGACTTGGGATGCGTGCTTTACGACGGTGACCAGAGTTTTACCATCAAGAAGAGCAAGCTGCGTGGTGTGGAGAGCCTCGGTATGATTTGTGCCGAGGATGAGATTGGCATTGGTACCGATCATGCCGGCATTATCGTGCTGCCTGAGGAGGCTCCAGTTGGTCAGCCTGCTGCTGAGTACTATCATCTAGAGAGCGATTGGCTCATTGAGATAGACATCACTGCCAACCGCGCTGATGCGTTAGGCCATTATGGCGTGGCTCGCGACCTCTATGCTTGGTTGAAGCAGAATGGTTATCAGACCAGTCTCCATCGTCCTTCATGCGATGAATTTAAGGTGGATAATGAGGAACTGCCTATTGAGGTTGAGATTCAGAATGCCGATGCCTGCAAGCGTTATGCTTGTGTAAGCATCACTGATTGCGAGGTGAAAGAGAGTCCTAAGTGGTTGCAAGATAAGTTGAATATTATCGGCTTGCGTCCTATCAACAACATCGTGGATATCACCAACTATATCATGATGGCTTATGGACAGCCTTTGCACTGCTTCGATGCCGATATGGTGACTGGACACAAGATAGTAGTTCGCACCCAGCCTGAGGGTACCAAGTTTATTACCCTTGATGGTGAGGAACACACGCTTGGCGAGCATGACCTTAGTATCTGCAATGCAGAGGAACCTATGTGTATTGCTGGTATCTTTGGAGGCAAGGGCTCTGGTACATACGAGACTACCAAGAACGTGGTGCTGGAAAGTGCTTACTTCCACCCAACTTGGATTCGTAAGAGTGCCCGTCGTCATGGACTGAGTACCGACGCCAGCTATCGTTTCGAGCGTGGCGTAGATCCAAATGGTCAGATATATGCCCTCAAGCAGGCTGCCATTCTCTGTAAGCAATTGGCTGGTGGAAAGATAAGTATGCAAATCAAGGACGTATACCCAGAGCCAATCCAAGCTTTCCCTGTCCGCTTGAACTATGAGTATGCTCATCGTCTCATCGGTAAGGAGATTGGTGCCGATACCATCAAGAGTATTGCTGCTTCACTCGAAATGAAGATAGAGAAGGAAGACACTGAAGGCCTTGATCTCCTGGTGCCTGCTTATCGTGTAGATGTACAACGTCCTTGCGATGTAGTAGAAGATATCCTCCGTATCTATGGATATAATAATGTGGAAATTCCTACACAGCTCAAGAGTTCTTTGACCGTGCAGGGCGATGAGGATAGAGCATACCATACACAGAATATCGTGGCAGAGCAGTTGGTAGGCGAGGGATTCATGGAAATCCTCAACAATTCGCTCACCAAGGCTAGTTACTATACAGACTTCGACCTCAATACGTATCCTAATGAACGTACTGTGAAGGTGATGAACCCACTGAGTGCCGACCTCGGTGTGATGCGCCAAACAATGCTTTTCGGTGGACTGGAGAGTGTGTCGCGCAATATCAACCACAAGAGTCAGAATCTGAAGTTCTTCGAGGTAGGCAATACCTATATATATAATAAGGAGAAGTGGACTGCCGAAAGTCCTATCAAGGCTTACACCCAGGAGGCTCACATCTCTCTCTTTATCACAGGTAAGCGTGTAGAGGGTAATTGGGCTCATGTAGACGAGCAAAGTTCTGTTTATGAGTTGAAGGCTGTAGTGGAGAATATACTTCGCCGTGTAGGAATGCCACAGAACAATGTGGTTGTTAAGCACAGTGACAACAATATCTTCTCTAAGGGCGTGAGCTACGAAACTCGTCCTGGAAAAGTTTTGGTGGAACTGGGTATTTTAAGTCACAAGTTGAAGAAGTCGTTCGATATCGATCAGGATGTATTCTATGCCGATATCCACTGGGACAACTTGATGAAGGCGGTAAAGAAAGTAAACCTTACCTACACCGACATTAGCAAGTATCCATCCGTGAGCCGCGACTTGGCACTTCTCGTAGACAAAAATATCGAGTTTGCCCAGATAGAGCAGATTGCCCATCAGACAGAGAAAAAACTCCTTAAGAGCGTAGTCCTCTTCGACGTGTACGAAGGTAAGAACTTGCCAGAGGGTAAGAAGAGTTATGCTGTAAACTTCATCCTTCAGGATGAGGAGAAAACTTTAAATGATAAGCAGATAGATGCTATTATGAAGAAACTCATCGCCAATCTGACAGGCAAGCTGAGCGCAGAACTGAGATAAAGTGTGGAGTTAGAAGTTAAAAGTTAGAACAATAAAAATAAAATAAAATTAAATTCCAATGGGAAGAGCATTTGAATATCGAAAAGCTACAAAGCTGAAAAGATGGGGCCACATGGCCAAGACATTCACAAAGTTAGGTAAGCAGATTGCCATCGCAGTAAAGGCTGGTGGTCCTGAACCAGAGAATAACCCCACATTGCGTGCCATCATTGCTAACTGTAAGCGTGAGAACATGCCAAAGGATAACATCGCTCGTGCCATCAAGAACGCTTGTGGCAAGGATACTAGCGATTACAAGGAGGTTACATACGAGGGATATGGTCCTCATGGAGTAGCTGTGTTTGTAGATACATTGACCGACAATACGACTCGTACCGTAGCTGACGTTCGCTCGGTATTTAACAAGTTTAGCGGCAACCTCGGCACAACAGGTTCTTTGTCATTCCTCTTCGACCACAAGTCTGTCTTCACATTCAAGAAGAAGGATGGTCTTGATATGGATGAGATGATTCTCGACCTCATTGACTATGGTGTAGAGGATGAGTTTGACGAGGACGAGGAGACCAACGAAATTACCATCTATGGTGCTCCTACAAGTTTCGGTGAAATTCAGAAGCACTTGGAGGCTGAGGGCTTTGAGGTAACAGGTGCTGAGTTCACTTATATTCCTAACGACTTGAAGGATGTAACTGCAGAGGAGCGTGAGACTATCGACAAGATGGTAGAGAAGTTGGAGGAGTTTGATGACGTTCAGACTGTCTATACCAACATGAAACCAGAGATTCCTGCAGACGCAGAGTAACCTCCATATAAGACAAAATACAAGCCCAGGGTTATCGCCCTGGGCTTTTTTCTAGTTATCTAAAAACAAAAAAGAGCTTATGGAAATCAATCAAGACGAACAGAAGAAAATGCAGAAAGTGACCTACAAGACTCACGGTACCTGCTCTAAATATATCTGCATAAGTGTGGACGAAGATGGTGTGGTAAGGGAAGCGCAGTTCATTGGTGGCTGCGATGGTAACACGAAAGGTGTGTGCGCTCTGATCAGAGATATGAAGGCACGTGAGGTGATAAGCCGTTTGAAAGGCATCACTTGCGGCAACAAACCTACGAGCTGCCCTGACCAATTGGCTACGGCTTTGCAAGAAATGGGATACTAAAGATGAAGGTGGAAGTTTATGATTAGCATTGGAGTCTAAATGTTACCATAACTTTTCACCTTCAATTTTCAACCTTCCTTAATATTTAAAAGTATCGTCGAGTAGAATCTCTTTTGGATTCTTTGCCGAGCGGTAGATAAAACGGAAGGCAAAGTGACTCTCCTTGTATTTCTTAAGACCTGGATTGTTGTCTAGTGTCTCTTTTTGTAGGTTGTGTAACTTCTGTTTGTTGGCATCTATCGCCTGCTTATTGTCCGCCTTGTTGCGGAGTGTGATGTAATAAGTATAAACACGCTTGTCCTTGTCAAAGCTGGCGCTATCCGTTCTACTATCGTTTACGTAGGGGGTAGGGCAGTATTTTTGGGTGTATTCCTTGGCCTCACGAGCAGCCTTGTCTTCCAAACTCTCAGTGCAGCTGGCAAGCAAAGAGACAAAAAATCCGAGATAAATCAAGCTTTTCTTCATAATTTATGATATTTTAGTGCAAAGATACAAAAAAAATAACTATCTTTGCATCCTAAAGAGAGAATATTTTTATGGAGAATATAAATAAGATAAGAAATTTCTGCATTATTGCACATATCGACCATGGTAAAAGTACCTTGGCAGACAGACTTCTAGAGAAAACGCAGACCATCAAAATCACAGAGGGGCAGATGCTCGACGACATGGACTTGGAGCGTGAGCGTGGCATCACCATCAAGAGCCACGCTATCCAGATGGAGTACAAGGCGAACGACGGACAGACTTATATCCTCAACCTCATAGATACTCCGGGACACGTAGATTTCTCTTATGAAGTTTCCCGTTCCATTGCAGCTTGCGAGGGAGCGCTTCTTGTTGTGGATGCTACTCAAGGTGTGCAGGCGCAGACCATCTCCAATCTATATATGGCAATTGAGCATGACTTGGAAATTATTCCAGTCATTAATAAGATAGATATGCCTTCGGCGATGCCCGAGGAGGTAGAGGATGAAATCGTTGACCTCATCGGGTGTAAGCATGAGGATATTCTCCGTGCTTCTGGCAAGACAGGTGAAGGCGTAGAGGAAGTGTTGGAGGCTGTGGTAAACCGTGTGCCTGCGCCTGTGGGCGACGACAAGGCACCACTTCAGGCGTTGATTTTCGACTCTGTATTCAATTCCTTCCGTGGCATTATTGCTTACTTTAAGATAGAGAACGGTGTTATCCGCAAGGGAGACAAGGTAAAGTTCTTCAATACAGGCATGGAATACGATGCTGATGAAATTGGCGTCCTCAAGATGGACATGATTCCCCGTAAGGAATTAGGTACTGGTGAGGTGGGCTACATCATCTCTGGTATCAAGAATGCCACCGAGGTGAAGGTAGGTGATACTATCACACACATCGCTCGTCCTTGTGACAAGGCCATTGCAGGATTTCAGGAGGTAAAGCCGATGGTCTTCGCTGGTGTTTATCCTATCGACCCTAGCGATTATGAGAACTTACGAGCGTCTCTGGAGAAACTCCAGCTTAACGATGCCTCGCTTACCTTCTCGCCAGAGAGTTCCGTGGCTTTGGGATTCGGATTCCGTTGCGGATTCCTCGGACTCCTTCATATGGAGATCGTGCAGGAACGATTGGATCGCGAGTTTAACATGGATGTCATCACCACAGTGCCCAACGTATCCTACATGGTATACGACAAGCAAGGCGGTGAGAAAGAGGTGCACAATCCTTCGGGCTTGCCAGACCCTACCATGATAGACCATATCGAGGAACCATATATTCGTGCTACCATCATCACTGCTACCGATTATATCGGACCAATCATGAAACTGTGCTTGGACAAGCGTGGCGAACTTATCAATCAGGAGTATGTGAGCGGCAATCGTGTGGAGTTGCACTTTATGTTGCCACTTGGCGAGATTGTCATCGACTTCTACGATAAGTTGAAGAGTATCTCCAAGGGATATGCTTCGTTTGATTATCATATCGATTCTTTCCGCCATTCCGATTTGGTGAAACTCGATATTCTATTGAACGGTGAGCCTGTAGACGCCCTCAGCACTTTGACTCATCGTGACAATGCCGTTACTTTCGGTCGCAGGATGTGTGAGAAACTCAAGGACTTAATACCACGTCAGCAGTTCGATATAGCTATCCAGGCAGCCATCGGGGCCAAGATTGTGGCTCGTGAGACGGTAAAGCAGGTGCGCAAGGATGTTACAGCCAAATGTTATGGAGGTGACGTAAGTCGTAAGCGCAAGTTGCTGGAGAAGCAGAAGAAAGGTAAGAAACGAATGAAGCAAATCGGTAATGTGGAAGTGCCGCAGAAGGCATTCCTCGCTGTGCTGAAGCTAGATTAAGCTACATAAAACAATTCAACAAAATAAAGGATTTACAATTATGAGAAGCTTGAAAGTAATACCACCTACACGCGACATAGCCAGAGAGCTGGCTCGCAAGTATAGTACGATGACTCATGATGAGTTGGATGTTCTGGAGAGCATCCTCGTACCAGTCAAGTATGGCAAGGGAGAAAGTATCTTGGCCGAGGGTGAAGTGTGCCGTGGAATCTCTTACATTGAAAAGGGACTCGTTAGGCAGTATTACTTTAAGAATGGCAAGGAGGTTACTGAGCATTTGGGGGTGGATCATAGTATCTTCATGTGTATAGAGAGCCTCTTTAAGGAGGAACCTTCTCGCCTACAAGTGGAAGCTTTGGAGCCTACTTTGGTGTATATTTTGCCGAAGGATAAGTTGGAGGCGGCAGCCATCCGCAACGTTAATATCCAGATGCTCTATCGTAAGATATTGGAGGAAAGTCTTATACTTTCGCAGATTCATGCAGACTTAATGCGTTTTGAAACTGCTCCTAACAAGTATAAGCGACTCTGCGAGATGAATCCGCAGGTGGTGCTTCGCGCACCATTAACTTATATTGCAAATTACTTGCAGATGACACCGGAAACGCTTTCTCGCATCCGGTCGAATACTCTATTGTAAATTAGGAGTTAGGAGTTTTGCATTTGACTCCTAACTCCTAATTTCTAATTTCTAATTTCTAATTTCTAATTTCTAATTCCTAACTCCTAACTCCCAACTCCTAAGTGATGATAAAAAATAACTTGGTACATTTCATTTTCTTTTTATTCAAGAATTAGCGAATTTAAGAATTCCCTGTTTCCTCTGAAGGATGAGAATTACGGGAAAGGCTTGACCAGTCAAGCCGCTGCTTCCTAAATTTCTCGTCCATTCAAAACTGCCAAAAAAGAAAAAAATTCTCTAATTCTCTAATTCTTGATAAGAAAACTCTACCAAATTGTTTTTTAATTATCACTTACCCATTTCTTTCCGTTTTGGATGACGATGCCTTTGTAATCGCTTACTCGTT
>CAVKLF010000046.1:0-17786 GCA_963657075.1 bacterium
AGCAGACTACAGCGTTTTTGTGCGGTGTGCGGTCTTTTTCCACAAACTCTTGCAGGTGAGCCCTTCACTCTCCTCCCCTACCTCACAGTAATGTGGAAGCAGCCCTGTTTCACCTCATACTTGATGTAACACCTCTGCTGCTCACGAAAATCACGGAGCACCTCGGAGAGCACCCACTTCAAGGAATCGTTGCGCACCTGTCGGCGAGGCTCCTTCTGCGTCTGCACCGTCTTATACCTGTTATAACATATATCGAAGGTAGTGCCATAGAGATGACATGAGTTCTCGGTAGCATTGCCATTGCGGGTACGCAGTTTGGCCACATCGTCTTTGGTGCGGAGTATACTGGTTACGATAATCTTGTGCAGTGGGATATTCTTGATCTGAAGCGAGTCGAAGTAAGCCCTACCTATGTCTTGCAGCAGAACTGAGGCACGAGGTACAAGATAAGGAATGCTATTTTTGAGGTTGTCTACAAAAAAGAAAGGATTGCTGCCCACATACACAAGTTTGCCCTTGCTATGTTCCGCCTCGTCGCGATTCAGCACAGGAGCGACCCCATACTTATTGGCAGCCAAGATCTGCACATCCTGCTGATCGGGGAAAGTATTGCCGAAATGAGGTACAGAGAATATACGATGCTTCACCTCCTTGCCATCCTTGTCGAAGAAAATCGAAGGCTTGCCTTCTTGTAGGGTATCTGAGATAACTATCAATTCGTTAGAGCCAGAATCCTTCTCCTTATCATACACAGAATCTTTCTCTGCATCAGATACCGAATTCTTCTCAGCTTCAGCCACTACCTTGGTTGGCTCTGCCACACCAGGAAATATCAAGCGCAACAACGCCAAAAGAATCACCACAACAACAAAACCTTGCAAATATCTTTTCTTAGTAATCTTCATTTTTTATTTTTTCGTGCAAAGATAACAAAATCCAATGAAAAAACCGCTTTTTTATGATTTAAAGAATGTTTTAACTACATAAATTTGCTCATTTCGAGGAAAAATAGTAATTTTGCAGCGTTATATAACACAGTTGGTTTAAACTATAAATAAAGGAAACATTTTGATAGAGAAGCATATAGTACTCGAAGATATAGACCCAGTGATGTTCTATGGCGTAAACAATGCCCATCTGCAGATGATCAAGTCGCTGTATCCCAAGTTACGTATCGTGGCACGTGACAACGTGTTGCGCGTGCTCGGAGACGAAGAAGAAATGGCGAAAGCAGAAGAAGACATCGAGCAGATGCGACGACACTTGCTCAAATATAACATGCTCGGAGAGGAAGACATCCTCGACATCGTAAAGGGCAAGCAGACAAAGGCAGACGCCGTAAAAGGCGTGCTGGTGTACAACATCAATGGAAAGGCCATCAAAAGCCGAAGCGAAAACCAACAACAACTCATCGATGCCTACGAGAAAAACGACATGGTGTTTGCCGTGGGGCCTGCCGGCACAGGAAAGACCTACCTGAGCATCGCCCTCGCCGTCAAGGCTCTCAAGGAAAAGGTTATCAAGAAAATCATCCTCTCACGCCCTGCCGTGGAAGCTGGCGAGAAACTCGGCTTTCTGCCAGGAGATATGAAAGACAAGATAGACCCATATCTGCAACCACTTTATGACGCACTGGAAGACATGATTCCTGCCGTCAAGCTGCAAGATATGATGGAAAAGCACATTATCCAGATAGCACCGCTCGCCTTTATGCGCGGTAGAACCCTCAGCGATGCCGTCGTCATCCTAGACGAGGCACAGAACACTACCTCCCAACAGATTCGTATGTTCCTCACCCGAATGGGCATGAACACCAAAATGATTATCACGGGCGACCTCACACAGATAGACTTGCCTCGCGAACAGCGCAGCGGCCTGAAGGAAGCGCTCAGGATACTCGATGGCGTGGAGGGCATCGGAGTAGTAAGACTAGGGCAAAAGGACATCGTGCGCCACAAACTCGTAACCCGCATCGTAAACGCATACGAGGCTTACGACAAAGCCAAGAGTGAAGAGAGACAAAAGTTTTAATTTTTCAAAGTATACAAAGCAATGAAAGCATTAACAAAGACAGATTTCCATTTTAACGGACAGAAGAGTGTTTACCACGGTAAAGTACGTGATGTGTATGACATTAACGACGACATCCTCGTGATGGTAGCTACCGACAGAATCTCAGCATTCGACGTTGTGCTGCCTAAGGGCATCCCTTTCAAGGGACAGGTTCTCAACCAGATTGCTGCTAAGTTTCTAGACACGACAACAGACATCTGTCCTAACTGGAAGTTGGCCACTCCAGACCCCATGGTAACCGTAGGTTTGAAATGCGAGGGATTCCGTGTAGAGATGATTATCCGCTCTATCCTCACCGGTAGCGCATGGAGAGAGTACCAGAAGGGATGCCGTGAGCTTTGTGGCGTAAAGTTGCCAGACGGAATGCGTGAGAACGAGCGCTTCCCTGAGCCTATCATCACCCCTACCACCAAGGCTGACGAGGGACATGACATGAACATCTCTAAGGAGGAAATCATCGCCCAGGGCATCGTTAGTGCAGAAGACTATGCAGTGATGGAAGACTATACCCACCGCATCTTCAAGCGCGGACAGGAGATAGCTGCCAAGCAGGGGCTGATTCTCGTAGATACCAAGTATGAATTTGGAAAGCGTGACGGCAAGGTGTACCTCATCGACGAGATTCATACTCCAGACTCAAGCCGTTACTTCTATGCCGATGGCTACGAGGAAAAGTTTGAGAAGGGTGAGCCACAGCGCCAGCTCTCTAAGGAATTCGTTCGCCAGTGGCTGATCGAGCACAACTTTATGAACGAGCCTGGACAGCAGATGCCTGAAATTACCGACGAGTATGCCGAGAGCGTATCAGACCGCTACATCGAACTCTATGAGCACATCACTGGCGAGAAGTTCGACAAGGCTACCGAAGATGGCGACATCGCTGCCCGCATCGAAAAGAACGTAAGCGACTGGCTGGCCACGAGAAAATAAATCAAAAACTACCAGCTCGTGTATAAGCAAGAACAAATCAAGCCATACGAGGGTACAGGAGACAAGGGTAAACTGGTAGAGGAGATGTTCGACAACATAGCCCCTACCTACGACACCCTTAACCACCGGCTCTCGTGGGATATAGATAAAGGATGGCGCAAGAAGGCGATCAAGCGACTTGCGCCCTTCTCCCCACAAAAGATGCTCGACATCGCCACAGGCACTGGCGACTTCGCCATCCTCGCAGCACAGATGCTACAGCCCGAAAAGCTCATCGGGGCAGACATCTCCGAGGGCATGATGGAGATAGGCAGACAGAAAGTAAAGCGACTGGGACTGGAGCAATCCATTTCGTTTGCCAAGGAAGATTGCCTCAACCTCTCCTTCGCCGACAACACCTTCGACGCAGTGACCGCAGCCTTTGGCATTCGCAACTTCCAGAACCTAGACCAAGGCCTGAAGGAAATGTACCGAGTACTCAAGAAGGGAGGACATCTCTGCATCGTGGAACTCACTACACCTGTAAGCTTCCCGATGAAGCAGCTCTTCCATGTCTATTCGAATACCGTGCTGCCCATCTACGGCAAACTGATTTCAAAAGACCAAAGCGCCTACGACTATCTCAACAAGACTATTGCCGCCTTTCCACAAGGGGAGGTAATGATGGAAGTCTTCAAGAAGGCAGGCTTTGCCAAGGCAGAATTCAAACGACTCACCTTCGGCATCTGCACACTATATTTCGCAACAAAGTAAAACAAAAATATTATGGACAAGTATGGACTCATAGGTTATCCCCTGGGACACTCGTTCTCCAAAAACTACTTTAACGAGAAGTTTGAGAACGAAGGAATCGATGCCCAGTACGTCAATTTCGAGATACCAGGCATAGAAGACCTGCCAGAAATACTCGACTCCAACCCGGAGCTGAAGGGACTCAACGTGACCATTCCCTACAAGGAGAAAGTAATCAGCTATCTAGACTCGATAAGTCCGGAAGCCAATGCCATCGGAGCCGTCAACGTCATCAAGGTGACACACAAGGGCAACGATGTCATCCTCAAGGGATACAACAGCGATGTCATCGGATTTACCCGTAGCATCGAGCCTTTCATTGAGTCGTATCACAAGAAGGCACTCATTCTAGGTACGGGCGGAGCCAGCAAGGCTATAAACTACGGACTGAAGTCGCTCGGACTGGAGACCGTATTCGTGAGTAGATACGAACGTCCTGACACCATACAATATGACAAGATTACACCTGAAATCATCCAGGAGTATAACGTCATTGTAAACTGTACCCCTGTGGGCATGTACCCACACGTAGACGAATGTCCACCATTGCCTTACGAGGCAATGGACACCCACACCCTCCTCTACGACCTCATCTACAACCCCGACGAAACCCTCTTCATGAAGAAGGGCAAAGAGCATGGAGCTACCGTAAAGAATGGACTGGAAATGCTACTGCTGCAAGCATTCGCCTCGTGGGACTTCTGGATAAACACTTAATACGAAACACTAAACATAAAATAAAATGAGTAATAATCGCTATATGATGCGCGGCGTAAGCGCAGCCAAAGAAGATGTGCACAATGCCATCAAGAATATAGACAAGGGAATATTCCCACAGGCTTTCTGCAAGATTATCCCAGACATCCTAGGGGGAGACCCTGAGTATTGCAACATCATGCACGCCGACGGAGCAGGCACCAAGTCGAGCCTAGCCTACATGTACTGGAAAGAGACGGGCGACCTGTCGGTATGGAAGGGAATTGCTCAGGATGCAGTGGTAATGAACACCGACGACCTGCTCTGCGTGGGAGCAGTAGACAACATCCTCGTATCTTCTACCATCGGCAGAAACAAGATGCTCATACCTGGCGAGGTAATCTCCGCCATCATCAATGGTACCGACGAGTTGCTCCATGAAATGCGCGAAATGGGCATCGGCATCTATCCTACTGGCGGCGAGACTGCCGATGTGGGCGACTTGGTGCGCACCATCATCGTAGACTCTACCGTAACTTGCCGCATGAAGCGCAGCGATGTCATCGACAACGCCAATATTCGTCCGGGCGATGTCATCGTGGGTCTCTCCTCTACCGGGCAGGCTACTTACGAGAAAAAGTACAATGGCGGTATGGGCAGCAATGGCTTAACCTCTGCCCGCCACGATGTGTTCGCCAAGTATCTTGCCGAGAATTACCCGGAGAGTTACGACCACGCAGTGCCAGACGAGCTGGTTTACAGCGGCAAATACAAGTTGACCGATGAGGTGGATGGTTCGCCTATCAACGCAGGAGAGCTAGTACTTTCTCCTACGCGCACCTATGCTCCAGTTATCAAGAAGTTGCTCGATGAGTTGCGCCCGGAGATTCACGGTATGGTACACTGTACGGGTGGAGCCCAGACCAAGGTACTCCACTTCGTAAATGAGAACTGCAAGGTAGTAAAGGACAACATGTTCCCAGTGCCACCACTCTTCAAGGCTATCCACGACTGCTCGGGCACCGACTGGAAGGAGATGTACCAAGTGTTCAACATGGGGCATCGCATGGAAATCTACGTTCGCCCAGAGGTAGCAGAACAAGTGATTGCCATCAGCAAGAGTTTCAATATCGATGCTCAGGTGGTGGGACACATCGAAGAGGGTAAGCGTAGTCTTACCATCAAGAGCGAGTACGGCACATTCGAATACTAAAAAGAACAATGGACAACAACAACATTTTACAGAAGCTAGAAGGCCTGGAGAGCCGATACGAAGAGGTAAGCACCCTCATCACAGACCCAGACGTCATCGCCGACCAAACACGATACGTGAAACTCACCAAGGAGTGGAAAGACCTCGGCGACATCATGGATGCCCGCAAGCGATACATCAACTGCCTCAACAGTATCAAAGAGGCAAAGGATATTCTCGCCAACGAGAGCGATCCAGAGATGAAAGAGATGGCGCGCGAGGAGCTGAACGATAACGAAGCTCTGCAGCCCAAACTGGAGGAGGAAATCAAAATCGCCCTGGTGCCCAAGGATCCGGAAGACGCAAAGAACGTACAGATGGAAATACGTGGTGGCGCAGGCGGCGACGAGGCAGCCCTCTTCGCCGGAGACCTCTTTGCCATGTATAAGAAATACTGCGAGTCGAAAGGATGGAATGTCAGCGTTACATCCGTATCAGAAGGCGCTGTAGGCGGATACAAGGAAATCGACTTCGCCGTAAGTGGAACCGATGTTTACGGCACATTGAAGTACGAGAGTGGTGTGCACCGAGTGCAGCGAGTGCCAGCCACTGAGACACAAGGCAGAATGCACACCTCTGCCGCTACTGTGGCCGTACTGCCAGAGGCAGATAAGTTTGAGGTAAATATCAACGAAGGCGACATCAAGTGGGATACCTTCCGCTCCAGCGGTGCCGGTGGTCAGAATGTAAACAAGGTGGAGTCGGGCGTGCGCCTCCGCTACCCTTGGAAGAACCCCGTTACTGGCGAGGTAGAGGAAATCCTCATCGAGTGTACCGAGACCCGCGACCAGCCCAAAAACAAGGAGCGAGCCTTAAGCCGTCTCTACACCTTCATCCACGACCGTGAGCATCAGAAGTATGTAGACGACATCGCCAGCCGTCGTAAGAGCCTCGTCTCTACAGGCGACCGTTCGGCTAAGATTCGCACCTACAACTTTCCACAGGGGCGTGTCACCGACCACCGCATCGGCTACACCACCCACGACCTCAATGGTTTCCTGGGCGGCGACATCCAGGACATGATCGATGCCCTCACCGTAGCCGAGAACGCAGAGAAACTGAAAGAAACGGAACTATAATTTAGTTACTTAAAAAGATGAACAGAAAAGAACTCGTAGAGCAGATTTTCGCCAAGAAGAGCTTCTTGTGCGTAGGTCTGGACACAGATATAAACAAGTTGCCAGAGTGCATCAAGAACAGTGAGGAAATCCAAGGCGCAGAAGCAGAGATGATATTCCGATTCAACAAGGCCATCATCGATGCCACAGCCCCTTATTGCGTGGCTTACAAACCCAACTTCGCTTTCTATGAGAGCCGCGGCATCGACGGTATGATTGCCTTCGAGAACACCATCAAATATCTCAAGGCACACTACCCTCACCACTTTATCATCGCAGATGCAAAGCGTGGTGACATAGGCAACACCAGCAAGATGTATGCCCAGACCTTCTTCGAGGAGTACGACCTCGACTCCTTGACCGTAGCTCCTTACATGGGCGAGGACTCA
Organism: bacterium; assembly: GCA_963657075.1. Lineage (GTDB taxonomy): Bacteria > Bacteroidota > Bacteroidia > Bacteroidales > Bacteroidaceae > Prevotella. The sequence goes on from CAVKLF010000046.1 coordinate 7,251, forward strand.
GTAAAACCATTCTTGGAGTACGATGGTAAATGGGTAATCCTTCTGGCCCTGACCAGCAACAAGGGTAGCCACGACTTCCAGCTCACTGAAGACAAAGAGGGCGAGCGTCTCTTCGAAAAGGTACTGAAGAAGAGCCAGGAATGGGGCAACGATGAGAACATGATGTATGTGGTAGGTGCCACACAAGGACAGATGTTTGAGGACATCCGCAAGGTAGCCCCCAACCACTTCCTCCTCGTGCCAGGCGTAGGCGCACAAGGCGGCAGCCTCCAGGAAGTGTGCAAGTACGGCATTATCAAGGATTGCGGCTTGCTCGTCAACTCCTCTCGTGGCATCATTTATGCCAGCAATGGCGATGACTTCGCCGAGGTAGCAGGACAGAAGGCCAAGGAGCTACAGGAGCAAATGGCAGAAGAATTGGCTAAGTTATAAACATTCCCGTAAAATTAAATTAGGCGCAAAGTTTCCTCGTTGATGGCTTTGCGCCTAAAAAATGCCCTTTTGTTTGCGAAAAAAACAAAATATTACAATATAATTACTTGTATATGAATCTTTTTTGTTATTTTTGCACGGAATATAAACAAAATAGATTAATATGGAATTTACCGCTCAACAAATAGCCCAGTTTATTCAGGGCAAGGTAGAAGGTGACGAGAATGCCAAAGTAAACACCTTCGCCAAGATAGAAGAAGGTAAGGAGGGAGCTATCTCTTTCCTCTCCAACCCAAAATACACACACTTCATATACGATACCAAGTCGAGCATTGTCCTGATCGACGAGAGTGTAACATTAGAGAAGCCTGTTAGCACCACCCTCATCCGAGTGAAAAATGCATACGAATGCGTGGCAAAGCTGCTCCAGATGTACGAGTCTATGAAGCCAAAGAAAACCGGTATCGACCCTTTGGCTTTCGTATCACCTAAGGCCAAGGTTGCCGAGGACGTATACGTAGGAGCTTTTGCCTACATCGCTGACGGCGCAGAGGTGGGCGAAGGTAGCCAAATATATCCTCATGCTTATATCGGCGATGGTGTGAAAGTGGGCAAGAACGCCCTCATCTACCCTCATGTAACCGTTTATCACGGATGCAAGCTCGGCGACAACGTTATACTCCATGCAGGTTGTGTAATTGGTGCAGATGGTTTCGGTTTTGCTCCTGGCGCAGAAGGATACGACAAGATTCCTCAGATAGGCATTGTTACCATAGAGGATAATGTAGAGATTGGCGCCAACACTTGTGTGGATCGCTCTACCATGGGGTCTACCTACGTTCGCAAGGGCGTGAAACTCGACAATCTCGTACAGATAGCCCATAACACCGATATCGGCGAGAACACGGTGATGTCTTCTCAGGTAGGTATCGCTGGCAGTACCAAGGTTGGGCAGTGGTGTATGTTTGGAGGGCAGGTAGGCATCGCAGGCCATATCACCATTGGAGACAAGGTATTTCTCGGTGCACAGAGCGGTGTGCCAGGCAATCTGAAAAGTGGGCAGCAACTCATCGGTACCCCTCCTATGGAACAGCGCAACTACTTTAAGTCGCAAGCCATCTTCCGCCGTCTACCCGAGATCTACAAAGAGCTCAACGAGCTGAAGAAGGAGATAGAAGAACTGAAAAAAAAGTAATTTTTCAATGCAAAATGTTAAGTGTAAAATGTTAAATGCGCAAATGCCCCAACAAGTTAACACTTAACATTAAACACTTAACATTAAAGATAAATCGTTATGTCAAAACAGAAGACACTGAAAGGTAGTTTTTCGCTTTGCGGCAAGGGATTGCACACAGGCTTAAGCCTCACTGTAACATTCAACCCTGCACCAGAGAACACCGGTTATAAAATACAACGCATCGACCTAGAAGGCGAGCCTGTGATTCAGGCTGTAGCCGAGAACGTGGTAGAGACACAACGTGGCACCGTACTCGGAAAGGGCGATGTACGCATCAGCACCATCGAGCACGGCATGTCGGCACTCTATGCACTCGGTATCGACAACTGCCTCATCCAGGTGAACGGCCCAGAGTTTCCTATCCTCGATGGCTCTGCCGCCATGTATGTGGAGAAAATCAACAGCGTGGGCATCCAGGAGCAAAACGCCGAGAAGGATTACTACATCATCCGCCACAAGATAGAGGTGAAGGACGACAATGGCTCGGTCATCACCATCCTGCCTGACGAGGATTTCTCTATCACGGCAATGTGCTCGTTCGAAAGCAAATTTATCAATAGCCAGTTTGCTACTCTCGACAAGATGGAAACTTATGCCGAAGAGATTGCATCGGCACGAACCTTCGTATTCGTGCGCGACATCATGCCATTGCTACAGGCCAACCTCATCAAGGGAGGCGACCTCGACAATGCCATCGTTATCTATGAACGACAAGTAGACCAAGCCCAGCTCGACCAGCTAGCCGACCACCTCAAGGTGCCTCATATGGATGCTAGCAAATTGGGCTACATACAGCACCGACCATTACAGTGGGAGAATGAATGTACACGCCACAAGCTACTCGACATCATCGGCGACATGGCTCTCATCGGCAAGCCTATCAAGGGTCGAATTATCGCTACTCGCCCGGGGCACACCGTGAACAATAAGTTCGCTCGCCTCATGCGCAAGGAGATTCGCAAGCACGAGATTCAGGCTCCTATCTACGATCCTAACGAGGAACCCATCATGGACAACGTTCGCATCCGTCAACTCTTGCCACACAGATACCCCATGCAGTTGGTCGACAAGGTGATAGCCATGGGTGCTACCAGCATTGTGGGTGTGAAGAGCGTCACTGCCAATGAACCTTTCTTTCAGGGGCATTTTCCCGAGGAGCCTGTGATGCCAGGCGTATTGCAGGTGGAGGCGATGGCGCAATGCGGTGGTCTGCTGGTACTGAACCAGCTGGAGGAACCAGAACGTTGGAGCACATACTTTATGAAAATAGACGATGTAAAGTTCCGTAAAAAGGTGGTTCCAGGCGACACCCTCCTATTCCGTGTAGAGTTGCTCGCCCCCGTACGCCACGGCATCAGCTCGATGAAGGGTTACATGTTTGTAGGCGACCAAGTAGTGGCAGAAGCCACATTCACAGCACAAATCGTAAAAAATAAATAATATATAATGAATCAGATTAGTCCTTTAGCATACGTTCACCCAGAAGCGAAGTTGGGTGATAACAATATTATCGGTCCTTTCTGCTATATCGACAAGGATACAGTCTTAGGCGATAATAATGTGCTGCAGAACAGCGTAACCATCCATGTAGGTGCACGCATCGGCAGCAACAATGAGATATTCCCAGGTGCCAGCATCTCTACCAAGCCACAGGATTTAAAATTCAAAGGAGAGGCTACCATTTGTGAGGTGGGCGACAACAACAGTATCCGTGAGAACGTGACTATCTCTCGTGGTACCGCCTCCAAGGGCAAGACCATGGTGGGCAGCAACAACCTCCTCATGGAGTGCGTACATGTGGCTCACGACTGCGAGCTAGGTAGCGGACTCATTATAGGCAACGCCACCAAGTTTGCAGGTGAGGTAGTAGTAGACGACAACGCCATCATCAGCGCCAACGTACTCGTTCACCAGTTCTGCCACATCGCAGGTTACGTGATGATTCAGGGCGGTTGCCGCTTCTCGCAGGACATTCCTCCTTACATCATTGCTGGCAAGGAGCCTACTCGCTATTGCGCCCTCAACCTCGTAGGCTTGCGTCGTCGCGGTTTCAGCAATGAAACCATTCAGAATATCCACGAGGCTTATCGCCTACTCTACAGCAAGGGTGTACTAAAAGAAGGCATCGAGGAAATCAAGAACCATCTTGAGATTACCAAAGAGATTCAGTACATCATCGACTTCGTAGAAAGTTCGAAGCGAGGAATCATCAGATAAGGGTAAAAAGGCAAGAAGGACATCTCTTTGCAGAAGAACTTCTTTACAGAAATAAAAAGAAGCATTCTTGTTTGGAAAATAGAAGCCAAGCAAGAATGCTTTATTGTTTGAACAATTATATTATTCAGAACACTAATGAAGACGCTATTCGTAGTCTTGGGGCCCACGGGCGTGGGCAAGACGGAACTTTGCCTTTCTTTGGCAGAGCACCTCGGTACACCTATTATCAATGCAGACTCCAGACAGATTTTCGCAGAGCTACCCATCGGCACCGCCGCTCCTACCGCCGAACAACAGCAGATGGTGAAGCACTACTTTGTGGGAAACCATCATATCGAAGACTATTACAGCGCAGCGCAATACGAGGCTGACGTGATAAACCTCCTGGAAGAGGAGATTTTCCCGACTCATGATGTAGCCCTGCTCACGGGTGGCAGCATGATGTACATCGATGCCGTATGCAAGGGTATCGATGACATTCCTACCGTGCGGGACGACATCCGTTCATGGATGAAGCAACGATTGGCAGACGAAGGTCTGGAGACACTGGTAGAGGAACTACACCAGATGGACCCCGAGCACTGGGCGATAGTAGACAAGCAGAATCCTCGCCGAGTGGTGCATGCCCTGGAGATTTGCCATCAGACTGGCAAAACCTACACTTCTTTCCGCACCGCCGAAAAGAAACAGCGTCCCTTCCGCATTATCAAGATAGGTCTGAACCGCGACCGCGCCGAACTATACGACCGCATCAACCAGCGTGTATTGCAGATGATGGACGACGGTTTAGAGGACGAGGCTCGAAGTGTATATCCCAAGAAAGGTCTCACCTCCTTGCGTACCGTAGGCTACAAGGAGATGTTCGCCTATTTTGATGGCGAGATAGACCGCGACGAGGCCATCCGACAGATACAGTCGCACAGCCGAGAATATATGCGCAAGCAGCTCACTTGGTTTAAGCGTGACAAAGAGATACAATGGTTTCATCCGGATAACCGAGAAGAAATATTCCAAGCCATCAGAAGCATTACCCTTTCTTCCGAGCGATAATCAAGACTACACCCGCCAGAATGGCAAGTATGCCAACAGCCAACTGCATGGAGAAAGATTCACCAAAGATAAATACTCCGATAACAACAGCCGTAACAGGCTCTAACGCTCCCATGATGGCTGCTGGTGTGCTGCCAATGAGATTGATGGAGATGGTCATGAAGAAGAGCGACAACACCGTTGGCAACAAAGCCAACTGTACCGCACACGCCCACTGCTTGGGAGTCTCCAACAATTGGAAACTCTCACCTGACAACAACGAGAAGACTACCATCGTCAAAGCCCCGAAGAGCAATATCCAAAAGGTAAACTTAATGTTCGACATTTCCGTTTTCTGCCATTGGTTCACCGAGATGATATAGAGCGCATAGAGCAATGAAGACACCATGACAAGGGCAAAGCCTGCCGTACTCAACTTCTCATTATCGTCACCTTGATAAAGCAAACCGACACCGCAAACCGCCAGGAGAATGGCAATGGTAGTAGTCCACGTCACCTTCTCATGAAAAAAGGCAGTCATCAGCACAGCCGTCATGATGGGGTAGACAAAAAGCAATGTACTCGCAATACCAGCCGCCATATAATGAAAACTAACATAGAGGGTGCAAGAGGAGAGCGAGAACATCGCCCCAAGCATCGCCAGCCGGATAGCGTGGCCTAATTTTATATAGAAACTCTCCCGCTTCCACAGCATCACCACGGCAAACATCAGCACTGCCAACAGATAACGATAAATCAGCACTGATCCTGAGCTAAATCCGTCATGATAGAGTTCGAGCGTACCGAGTGGATTCGTTCCATAACACACTGCGGCAATGATACCAGCCGCAAAACCTTTCACTTTACTACTGTTACTCATCTTTTTCTTTTATTTCTTGTTTAGTACTACAAAAGTACAGCATTTTTTCGAAATAAAAAAACAAAATCATCCAAATCTTTACTCTTTTACGAAAATAAATTGTACCTTTGCGGTGAAAGAAAGCAACTTAATTATTAAAATAACAAATAAACAATGGAACAAATCAAGAACGACCAGCTCACACTTGAGATTTCATCTCTCGGAGCAGAACTTCAGAGCATCAAGGATGCCAATGGTAATGAATATCTTTGGGACGGCGACGAGCAGTACTGGAACCGCCACTCTCCTATCCTTTTCCCTATCGTATGCGGACTTTGGAAGGACACTTATCGTATCGACGGCAAGGAGTATACCCTTCCTCGCCATGGCTTCGCCCGCGATACTGAGTTTAAGCTCGTAGGCAAGACTGCAGACCGCCTTACCTTTGCCCTCGTTGACAGCGAGGAGACACTGAAAGACTATCCTTATCACTTCAATCTCGCTATCTCTTACCGCCTCGAAGGCAATGAGATTCATGTCATCTGGCACGTAGAGAACACCGACGATAAGGAAATCATGTTCCAGATAGGTGGTCACCCTGCATTCATGGTACCAGGTTGCAAAAAGGGCGAAGAGATGAAGGCAACCCTGAAACTCGACAATGAGGCTCCAGTTCGCCTTTTTGGTAATGTGGGCGGTTGTATCGACCCACAGGCAAAGGAGACGGTGAAGACCGACAATGGCATCTGGGAAGTTAACGAGGAAACTTTTGCCGATGATGCAGTCATCTTCGACAAGAGCCAGGTAAAGCAGATAAGCATTCTCAACGAGAAGGGCGAACCTCACATCACGCTCGAATTCAAGACTCCTGCAGTAGGTATTTGGAACCCAACAGGCAAGCACGCCCCATTCATTTGCATCGAGCCATGGTACGGTATCCATGACTATGCTGAGTACAAGGGTGAGTTTGCCGATAAGTATTTGATGAATCGTCTCCAGCCAGGAGCTAGCTTTATGAGCGAGTATATTATCCGCATCGAAAAGTAATTTTCCACCTTATTATATATATGGAAGAAAAAGAAAATCTCCAGCTCCCTGAGAATGCTTTCAGGGAGTTGATAGACGGAGAGGAATACCAACCGCTGATGCCAGCCGGCAAGGTTTACCCTGAGGTAAACTTCTGGTCGGTGACTTGGGGTATTGTGATGGCCGTCATCTTCTCTGCTGCAGCCGCTTACCTCGGTCTGAAAGTAGGTCAAGTATTCGAGGCCGCCATCCCTATCGCCATCATCGCCGTAGGAGTAAGTACAGCCACTAAGCGCAGCAAGGCACTCGGCGAAAATGTCATCATACAGAGCATCGGTGCCTGTTCGGGTGCCGTTGTGGCTGGTGCCATCTTCACATTGCCTGCCATCTACATTTTGCAGGCAAAGTACCCTGAGATGACCACCTCGTTTATAAAGATATTCATGGCTTCCGCCCTCGGTGGCGTGCTGGGAATACTCTTTTTGATTCCTTTCCGCAAGTATTTTGTGAGCGACATGCACGGCAAGTATCCTTTCCCTGAGGCTACTGCCACCACACAGGTTCTGGTAAGTGGTGCCAAGGGGGGCGACCAAGCCAAGCCCCTGCTCATAGCCGGTCTAGTGGGTGGTCTTTATGATTTTATCGTAGCTAGCCTGGGTTGGTGGAACGAAAACTTCACCTCGCGCATAGTGAGCCTAGGCTGCGATCTAGCCGACAAGGCAAAGCTTGTATTCAAGGTGAACACAGGTGCTGCAGTGCTCGGTCTCGGTTACATCATCGGTCTGAAATATGCTTTCTACACCTGTCTCGGTTCGTTTGTCGTATGGTGGTTGATCGTGCCAGGTATGAGTGTAGCATTCCATGACAGCGTGCTCAGCGCATGGGATCCCAGCATCGTAAAGACCGTGGGCGAAATGAGCCCTGAAGAAATCTTCAAGGCTTATGCCCGTAGCATCGGCATCGGTGGCATCGCCATGGCAGGTATCATCGGCATCATCAAGAGCTGGAGCATTATCAAAAGTGCCGTAGGTCTTGCAGCCAAGGAGTTAAAGGGCAAGAGCGAGGTAGACAATAGCGTAAAACGCACGCAACGCGATATCTCTTTCAAGATTATCGCCATCGGTTCGATCATCACCATTTTGGTGACCTTCCTCTTCTTCTGGTTTGGTGTGATGGACGGCAACCTCTTATTTGCTGTCATCGCAATCTTGCTGGTGGCAGCAATCGCCTTTCTCTTTACTACCGTGGCAGCAAATGCCATCGCTATCGTGGGCAGCAATCCAGTATCGGGAATGACGCTGATGACACTCATCTTCGCCTCTGTTGTGATGGTAAGCGTAGGACTGAAAGGTCCGGCAGGAATGCTCGCAGCCCTCATTATGGGTGGTGTGGTTTGTACGGCACTCTCCGTGGCAGGTTCATTCATTACCGACCTCAAGATAGGTTACTGGCTCGGTACTACACCTAAGAAACAAGAGGGTTGGAAATTCCTTGGCACTTTAGTAAGCGCAGCTACCGTGGGAGGCGTGATGATGCTGCTGAACGAGACTTACGGATTTGCCTCTGGATCGCTCGCTGCACCTCAGGCTAATGCGATGGCTGCAGTCATCGACCCATTGATGAATGGCGTAGGTGCACCTTGGATACTCTATGCCCTGGGAGCAGTGATGGCCATCGTGCTCACTTACTTAAAGATTCCTGCTTTGGCTTTCGCCCTAGGTATGTTCATACCTTTGGAACTGAACGTACCACTACTCGTGGGTGGAGCCATCAACTGGTATGTCACTTCTCGTACCAAGGACGAAAAGGTTAATGCAGAGCGTGGCGAGAAGGGTACACTCATTGCCAGTGGATTTATCGCTGGTGGAGCCTTGATGGGTGTGGTAAGCGCCCTGCTCAAGTTTGGCGGCATCGAGGTAAGCATCGCCGACAGCTGGTGGGTGAATCCTATGAGCGAGATTTGCTCTCTCATCGCTTACATTCTCTTGATAGGCTTCTTCATCAGAGTTACCAAGAAATAAAAACGTATCATTATGAAGAAAACGATTCTAACAATATGCTTGGTAGCTGCCACCATCGGCGTCCAGGCACAATCGAAAGCTCCTACTGCCCAAGAACAGCAGGAGCTAGAGGCCAAGTACACACAAAACTTGTTGCCAGCAGGCACTCTGGCACCTGACTTTGTCATCAAAAAGGCGAAGAGTGAGGATCCTATGCTTTCTCTCTCCGACTACCGTACCCATAAGGAAGGCACACTCGACAGACCAGGATGCTACGTATTGCTCGACTTTTGGGCAACCTGGTGCCCTGACTGCCGCCGAGAGATACCTACCCTAAAGGATATCTATAAGAAGTATAAGAATCAGGTGAAGATGATTGGCGTATCCTTCGATACCGACAAGGAAAACCTGAAAGACTTTACCAAGAAGAATGAGATGAAGTGGACCATGTACAGTGAGTACAAGAAATGGAAGGAGACTGAAATTTCCGGCTTGTACAAGATACAATGGCTCCCAACCATGTACCTCATCGACCCTGACGGCAAAGTGGCTTACAGTACCATCACCTCAGAAAACATGGTGAAGAAGCTGGAAGAACTTGACCAGGAAGGCAAACTGAAGGAGTACTTCAAGACTGCAGAATTCCCTGGTGGAAAAGAAGCTTGGGCTAAGGCCATCAGCAATATCATGAAGTTCCCAGAGATTGCCCAGAAGTACAGGGCACAAGCCAAGGTGAAGGTTTCTTTTATCGTCGATGAGAATGGCAATGCCTCTGATGTAGAAGTCAAGGAGTATTTAGGTCAATCTCTCTCAGGTAAGGCTTTCAATGCCCTGAGTCCTAGCGAGCAGAAAGACGCAGAAATCCAGGTAAAGACTCTACTCTCACAGGAAGCCATCCGTACGGTAACCTACATGACCGAGAACTTCAAGTTTATTCCAGGTCAGGAACGTGGTAAAAACGTAAAGGTTAAGTTGACTCAAACCGTCAGATTCCATTACTAAACGGCTTTTCCTACTAGCTTTTAGGCACATTTCACAAAAAAAACAGAAAAATATTTGGAGATTCCAAATATTCGTCTTATCTTTGCATCCCAATCAAGAAGTTAGCGATAACTCTTGGTTGGGATGTTTTGGTATCAGCATCGAGACAGAACAGATTCGGGGTTGACTGGATTTGACGGCGAGATGAGATGGTACGTAAGCACGCGGAGGCTCGTTGGCTACCTCCTAAATCTTAGTGAACAAACAATTAATTGGCGAAAATAACTACGCTCTCGCTGCCTAGTCGAAGTACAGTAGACTGGCTTTATTCCGTCACTAGGTGATGGAACGGGACATCGCTCAACGGATGTAGTTCCGAATCTTGTTGGTCAAGCGGTGCAGGAAAATCGGAAATAACCTGTGTATGCCTCGCTGTACGGGTGAAGTTTTAGAGGATAAGGGTATGATTGGTGGTCTAGGTCTTGTCATACCTCGAAAATCAAAGGCTAGAATAAGCGTGTAGAAAGCGTATGGTTTCCTTGTGCGGACGAGGGTTCGATTCCCTCCAGCTCCACCCTCAGTCCTCTGTTATTTTAGACATAACAGAGGACTTTTGTTTTAACCAATTAATTCTCAGTTCTTTACAAAGTTTTAAATCGGAGGAAGAAACATGATATATTCTGTAGCCAACCCTATTTACGACTCTGTGTTCAAATTCCTAATGGAAGACGAGCGCATTGCCAAGACCGTACTCT
>CAVKLF010000047.1:0-17779 GCA_963657075.1 bacterium
TTGTTGTCTGTACTTAGGACGAAAATCCACTTTGCAATTTATAATTTATAATGTATAATTTATAATTGCGTTTTATTGAAGCTTAGTAAACCTGAATGTCAATTTCTTGACGGTTCGTTTCTTTTACCCAGTCAACTTTCTTATTTCTAAGTAGTTGACCGCTTCTTGTACTACTTGTCTGTTTATGTAAAATCTTTCAAAGAACTCTTTCTTTCGTTGCTAAGAGAAAGTGTATTTCTCAAAAGCGAGTGCAAAAGTACAACGATTTTCTGAAACCACCAAATGTTTCGAGAAAAAAGTTTGTATTTTAACAGTATTTTAACAATTAAGCGCGTTTTTGCGCCTTCTTAGGCTCAAAATACCTTATATTATACATGCGTGCGGCGTAAGTATGCGTGTGCGCACACATGCGCTACATAGTTCATTTCACCATTTGCGGAATATCCAAAAGTTGAGCTTTGTACACAAGCCTGTGGCTCATTCGCTATTTATTTCCCTAATTGGAGAAAAATATTTTTCCTACTAGGAAGATAAAATTGCTTCGAAAAGGGGGATTTTTACCGAAAAATGCCTTGTAGGGAGAAGAAAAACATAGTTTCGGACTGATTTTTGCAGCAAAAATCGGAAGAATTGCCTTGAATCTGGAAGGAGAAAAATTCGTAAATCACTAGTATTCAGCCTTTTAGAAGAAAAGCGTTCCAATATTCCAGTTATTCCAATTAAATTTTCGAACCTTCTTTTCTTCCATTTTCTTATATATATATTATATAACTAATTAATATATAGATAGTTATATATAAGAATAAAGAAAAATGGAATTTTGATTTTTTTAATTGGAATAACTGGAATATTGGAACACTTAGGACGCTGCAACGAGCTAACTATTTAATAATAAACTACTTAGAGCAACAACACTCCTTCTTCCAGCGTTCCAGTTATTCCTTTTTCTGAATGCTATTTTTTGTTTTCTATTCTGCAATAAACTCACATAAACACCTAATTACCAACTAGTTACTGCGCCTCCAGGTAGAGCACGCGCGAAGACCAGCAATTCTTCTTTCCCCAGTCCACATCGTGCGTGTAAGGCATTTCCAAGCCATGCTCCATCAAGAACTTGCCGGAGTAAGCCTTGCCCTCGCAGGGGAGCGGCTTATTGTCGATAACATCCAGCTCGCGTACCTTATATATCTTATTGGCATCGAGACCCGCCATTTTTACTCTTGGCAGATGGCAATTATAGAAGTTGGCGAGCTTCCACCAGTAGAACACCGCCTTGTCCTTTGCCTCGCTCACATACATGATAGACGACAAGCCCTGGTTGTCGAAGGGAGAAACCAGGCGATAGAGGTCGCCAAACTGCACCACGGGGCGAATCTCCTTATACTCGGAGATGGCCTTCTTGCAGAGTGCCTTTTCCTCATCGGTCATGTTCTTGGGCTGGATTTCCATACCGAGACGACCGCTCATCGCCACGTCGATGCGATATTTCAGACTGGTGGTGCGGAACACGGTGTGATTAGGCACTGCCGAGATATGGCTACCCATGGCGATGGCTGGGAAGAAGTAGCTGGTGCCATACTGCATGTAGATGCGCTGCATGGCATCGGTATTGTCGCTCACCCAAAACTCGTCGAAGCCGCGGAGAAATCCCCAGTTGGCACGGCCTCCGCCACTGGCGCAGCACTGGATCACCACATCCTGGTACTTGGCACGGATGCGATCCATCACCTTGGCAAAGCCTTGGTGGTAGGCGATGTAGAGGTGGCTTTGGTCGGCAGCAGGGAGATACTGGCTGCCGTGGTTCATGATGCCCATGTTAGCATCCCACTTGATGTAAGCGATATCTGGATATTTAGTAAGTAAGTCGTCTACCACGCCAAATACGTAGTCTTGTACCTTAGGATTGGAGAGGTCGAGCACCAGCTGCGTGCCGCCACGGCCCAGCACAGCGTCGCGCTTGGGAGCCTTCACGATCCAGTCGGGATACTTCTCGTAGAGTTCGCTGGTAGTGTTGGTCATTTCCGGCTCTATCCAGATGCCAAACTTCACGCCGTTCTTCTTCGCGTCGCGGAGCAAGCCTTCGATGCCGTCGGGCAACTTCTTCTTATCCACCACCCAGTCGCCGAGGGCACAGTTGTCGCTGTTGCGCTCATACTTGGTGCCAAACCATCCGTCGTCCATCACAAAGAGTTCGCCGCCCATGCTGTGGATATCCGCCATCATCTGGTCCATGCCCTGCTGATTGATGTCGAAGTAGACACCCTCCCAGGAGTTGAGCAGAATGTCGCGCTCCTTGTCGCCATGGGCGAGGACGTACTTGCGCCCCCACTTGTGGAAGTTGCGACTGGCTCCGCCAAGCCCCTCAGTAGAGTACGTGAGGGCGAGGGCTGGCGTCTTGAAGGTTTCGCCCTTCTTGAGGTGATACTCCGAGTTTTGCTCATTGATGCCGGCGAAGAAGTAGTGGTACTCCGTATCGTCGGTAACGGTCTTGAGGCGATAGTTGCCGCTGTATTCTAGGGCTGCGCCGATCACATCGCCCTTGTTCTCCTGCGCCTTTCCGTCGAGCGAGAACATCACCTCGGCATGGTCGGTATGCGAGGGACGGGTGCCATCGGTGTTGCGGATGACGAACTCGCCGGGAGCCAACTTCTCGTGGCTCACGTTGGCCTCGTTGGCCCAAGTGCCCGAGAGATGGCTCATCCATACATCGCCACGGCGGATGGGGAGCATGGCGGAGGCGAAGGAGGTAAGTGTAACCGTACCCTTCTCGCCGTTCTGTATCTCTGTCCAAGCCTCTATCAGGTCTACATCATTGTAAGCGCGATACTTCAAGTCTACCTTTATATTACATATAGGGTCCTTGAGGTGGATGGTGGTGACTGTGGCATTTGCCTCGCTCTTTACATCGCTGCCCGTGGCTACGAGCGACGTAGACAGGTTGCCGTCGCTATGGCGCATGGCAAAGGCTGCCTCGGCGGGCGTATTAAGCCCGTAGGCGGGATAAACGTCCATACGACCGTCGGTAGGAACCGTGAGATTTTGCAAATCATGAGGGTTCAACTTAGTTCCGAAATAGAGGTACTGAGCAGGTTTTCCGTTTTCTACATCTAGCACGAGCGATATGCGCTGGGTATTTACCGAAACCTGTTCTGCCATCGCCGGGAGTGCGATGGTAGCAAGTAAGAATGCGATGGATTTTAATTTCATGTTAGTTAGTTCAGTTGTTAGTTACTATCAAAGATTACTGCCGAGAAGCGGAATCATCTTCCTTTTTCTCGGCAGCAAAATTATAAAATTATCCGATACGCTCCAATACTTTTTTGATTTATTTTCGTGGAAAAGCATAAAAGGACAAACAATCGGCAAATAAAGCAAAATCAAAACTGCCGATAACGTGCGAAAGTTGATGTTTTTAAGTATGTTTTCGCACGTTATCGGCTATTTTTAACAGATGGGGGTGCGGATTACAAATCCACAGGAACGCCTGGCGGACAAGGCACTCGCCAAAACGTACTGAGGTTGGCCGCCTAACATTACTTCCAACCGTACAGGGCGAAAATTATCGCCCATAACCATGATTTTGAGAAAAATCATGCACATTTTTCGTGTCCACTTTGTGGAGCTGCTGCAAAATTTGGGGAAGTTCGTGTAAAAAAGTGTAGAAAATCCTTGGAAGATTGTGTAAAAAAGTGTAGAAAACCCTTGGAAGTTCGTGTAAAAAAGTGTAACTTTGCAGCCCATACGGTGGAATATCACCTGTATATCAGATTATTAAGTTTACAAAAACATACGATATGGAAAGAACTATCATCAAGCAGCTCAAAACATGGAAGGAAAGCCCTTTCCGAAAACCACTGATACTATCAGGGGCAAGGCAAGTGGGCAAGACTTATATCCTCCGAGAATTCGGAAACAAAGAGTACGAGCACGTAGCCTACATCAACTGCGACGGCAACTCTGAGATAGCCAACATCTTTGCGGAAGACTATGACATGCAGCGGGTGCTGATGGTAATCGGCGCCATCAGCAAGCAGCCCATCCTTCCAGGCAAGACCCTCGTGATACTGGATGAGATCCAGGAGCTCCACAAAGGTCTGTCGTCGCTGAAATACTTTTGCGAGAATGCACCCGAAATCCACGTGGCCGTGGCAGGATCGCTCCTAGGTGTGGCCATGCACCAGGGAGAGTCGGCTCCCGTAGGAAAGGTAGACATCATCCGCCTCTACCCTATGTCGTTTGAGGAATTTCTCCTAGCAAGGGGCGAAGCACAGATGCTAGGAATCCTAAAGGGCAAAGACTGGAAAACCATCTCCATGCTTCACGAAAAGTTTACCAAGCTATTGAGGGAATATTATTTTGTGGGCGGAATGCCCGAGGCAGTAAAAACTTACCTTACCACCAACGATGCCAATATGGTTAGGCAGGTGCAGAACAACATCCTCACAATCTATCGCAGCGACATGTCGAAACATGTAAGTCCCAACGAAGCCACCCGCATCAGTATGGTCTGGCAGTCTATCCCCTCACAGCTTGCCAAGGAAAACAAGAAGTTTCTTTTTGGCGCAGTGAGAAGCGGTGCACGGGCCAAGGACTTCGAGATGGCCATACAATGGCTGGTAGACGCAGGACTCACTTACCGCATCCCTCGGGTAAGGGAAGTAGGAATGCCGCTAAAATTCTACGAAGACTTCAATGCCTTCAAGCTTTTCCTGCTGGATGTAGGACTGCTGGGGGCGCTCAGCCAGATGGAGCCAGCCCAAATGCTCCTATCCAACAAGGCCATGACGGAGAGCAAGGGGGCGTTCACCGAGAACTATGTGCTCTCGCAGCTGATTTGCCAAGAAGACATTTTCACCTATTATTATAGCAGGGAAGATGCCAGACTGGAGATTGACTTCCTCGCCCAGCACCAAGGCATCATCACGCCCATCGAGGTGAAGGCTGAGGAAAATCTCCGCTCTAAATCGCTCCGCACGTTCATCGCTGCCCATCCCGACCTGTACGCCATCCGCTTCTCCATGTCGCCCTACATGGAACAAGAGTGGATGAAGAATGTGCCGCTCTATGGGGTGGGAGAAAGTTTCTAGAAGAAATGCCTCACGAGAACTTACTTTCTCTGGTGAAACGGATACATAAAAGCCCCGCCTGCCTCTTCATGAGGAAGAGAACGGGCGGGGGGCTCATCGCACAATGGTCAGCCTTGTCAGCTTATTGCGACGTGAGACACGGGTGTCAAATTTGTCATTTTAATGCCTTTTGGTTTTATTTAACAGGGTATTTGCATCATCTTTCAACGAATAGTTGTAACTTTGCTGAAAAGTTAGCGAAACCTATGTTTAGCATTAAAGATACATCGGAATATATTGTGGCACTTATTGCTGCTTTTGCCAGTCATTACAACATGACTGACATAGAAGCATATAAGTACCTCAAGCGATACGGGGCAATCAAAGTGGCGCATGACTTCTACGATGTGATGCACACGCAACCGATGGATGACATGGTACAGAGCATGTCGAGCTACTGTAACAGGAAAGGAGGAACGTTATGATACATCTATATCATGGTTCCACAGTCACGATAGAGCGCATAGACTTGAAGAAATCACGCCCCAACAAGGATTTTGGACGTGGCTTCTATCTGTCTGCCGACCGTCAGCAAGCATGGCGCATGGGCGAATTCAAAGCTTTGACAGAAGGCGGAGAGCCTGTTATGAATGAATATCTATTTGATGAGTCCATACTGGAATCTGACGAACTGCGCATTCTTACATTTGACGGATATTCTGAAGAGAATCTCGGCTGCACTCGGTAAAGCTCAAGCAAGCTTGGCTTTCCGCTCGTTTGCACGAGATTTACAAATCCGTCGGAATGCCTCACGAGAACTTACTTCCTCTGGTGGAACGGATACATAAAAGCCCTCGCCTGTCTCTTCATAGGGAAGAGATCGGGCGGGGGCTCATCGTCCCGCTAGGCGTTTCTGATAGACTTACGCTAGGCGGGTAGATGATGATTATCTGCGACGACGAACAGACTTTGTAGTTTTTTATTCGGTGCTGCTTGTCGTAGTTACATTGACAGTTGCTGTTTCGCCATCTACAGTAATACCTGTTGTACCATATTCGATAGCTGGAGTCTTGCCGCCAGTTGTAGTCATCGTGTTGTCGCCAGATGTGGTGAAACCAGTGATGGTTACTTTATAGCCAGCGTTAGAGCAAACGTGGATGGCAGGGTAGCTGCTGGCGTAAGTACCAGAAACTGTAACAGTGTTCTTGCCTGTGAATGTGGCTTTGGTCTCATAGGCATAAGCTGGATTCAAATAGTTGCCGAGAGTGAGGGCTGCAAAAGCACCCGTATTACCACTACCCCATTTTTTCATCCAGTTATTTTCGTTCACAGCCACTTTGCTATTTGGATCCATTGAATTGAGCGTAAATTCGCAATTATCAATGGTATAAGTACCACCACGGAAGAAAGCACCCTGATGGTTGCCAGAGAACTTACATTTCTTGATGGTAACTGTGGCAGGGATATTGAGCAATGCACCAGACTCATCGGCAGCGAAGGTACTGTTTTCCAAATCGATAGTACACTCCTTAGCAATCTCAGGCTTGGTGCTGGCATTAGTTGTTACACCATAAATTCCACCATTGATTGTAGAGTTCTTGACTGTAATAGAAGCCTTTTGTGAACACTGAATAATAAAAATACAATTCCAGCCAGTTCCATTATATACAACATCGTCAATCGTCAGCTTACCACCAGAACCAGCAGCAATCATCGCATTGCCACCTTCTTGCTTGATGTTTCCATTCTTCAGAGTCAAATCACCACCTATAGAGTAAATTTCCTTGGCAGTCAAAGTCTTGTTATTTAAGTCGATAGAAACTTTCGTGGCAACATCCATATACTGATTGCTAAGTTTCAAGTCCTTAAACAACTTAGCATCACCTCCATTCGTCAGAGCAGCCGCAAACTGAGCCTCGGTCTCGATAATCTGAACCTTAGATACTCCCTCTGGCAAGGTAGCTGGCAAGGTAGCGCCATCCTCATAATAGATGATGGCAGAAGTATTATTTGTAGCCAAAGTAATCTTATCTACCTTAGCACCCTTGTTGATGCGCACATTACCCTTGGCAACCTCAAGTTCTGTGATGGTAACACCATCGCTTACTACGAGCGTATTCTCGGCAGTAGAGGCAGTTACCTTCTTGAAGGTTGCAGTACCGGCATTACCTGCCAAAGTTACGGTAGAGTTAGGCATGGCAACAGTTACAGTAGGAGCCTTGGTTGCATCAGCAGTGTTAGGGATAGAAACGGTAAGTTCCTTTACAGACTTGCTGGTTTCAGTCTCACTCTCAGTAGAAGTATTCTTGTCTGCCACAGTGATGGCTGCATTATCTGCCACCTTCTCCAATGTCAAAGTCTTAGCCTTGGTCTCGGTAGCAGACGAAGTAGTGGATACTTCTGGAATCGTGATGGTATTTTCTGTACCAGTAATTTCGCCTGTAATAGCTACATTATTCTTAGTCTCAAGTGCAGTTTCTGCTGCAGAAGCACTTTCTACTTCGGTAGCTAGCTCAGCATTGATGGTAACCTTCTTAAGGATAAGAGCTTTCAGATAACTTCTTTCCACCTTGTAAGTACCGGCTACTACCTTCAGAGCCTCCTTTTCATCCTTCGTGAAGGTGACGGTAGCATTGGTATAAGTACATGTAGGCACAGGGATGTAGAACACGCCTGTCTGACCTGTTGTTGCTCCCGAGAAATTAATCGTTACCGTGTTATTGGTGGTGGAAGTTGTAGACTCAGTCTTCAATTCAGGTGTCTCTGCCGATACACTTGTGGAGTAAGTTCCACAGAGGCTCTGGTCGGTAGTGAGCGTGAGCGTACCCGATTCGCATGGCATAGACTCTACCTGGATGCAGAACACGCCACCCAGATGCTTGAATGCAACATTGTTGTTGGAGATACTTGCCAACATGGCAGGATTGTAGCTGTTTCCGTCCTTGGCTGTTGGGAAGAAGGTTTGGTCTACCTTGCTGTAAGTATACGATGATGGGAAGGTATAAGACAGCGTACCATTCGATAACGTCTGGCTATCGCTATAAGGATAGATGGCGTAGCTGCCGAGCTTGCCGGCTATCGTACCCTCGAAGGTAGCAGAACCTGTGCCAGCTCCAGCTGTCAAAGTGAGGGCAGTAAACTTGGTGTTGTCGCCATCCTGTGTTCCTGTAATGACACCAATTTTGTCACCCGTCTGCCAATAGAAATCACCAGACTTCAGGAATGCGGCACGCGTATTCTCTACACTTACAGAGGCATCCAGCCGTACGTTTTGTGTACTCTCTCCTCCCAAATCCTCGCTACAAGATGTAGCCAGTGCGGCCATACATAGGCCGGCAAATAACATTTTCTTCATAGATTTACGTTTTTATCATTTACCCATTCTTCTAAAACTCATATTTAGCCCGTGTAGGGCTAAATACTTACTCCTCGTCAGGAAGTCCTGACCATTGGCCCTTTTCTGCAGAAGCCTTAACGTCACTTCCTGCCAA
Organism: bacterium; assembly: GCA_963657075.1. GTDB lineage: Bacteria > Bacteroidota > Bacteroidia > Bacteroidales > Bacteroidaceae > Prevotella. The sequence continues at coordinate 8,558 of CAVKLF010000047.1, forward strand.
CAATGGTGTAGTGTCCATTTTTACCACTTGTACTTCTGGCGCAACATAATTCTTTGTCTTCTTCATTTTAGTTTAGTTTTGTGTCTTGTCTTTCCCTATCAAGAACAGTTTAGTTTTATATAAAGATATCGTGTGGGAAGCCTGATGAGTCATAGGGTAAATATACTGAAACTTATCGAGAACAATATTACAGCCCAAGAGCTCCCAAGTCAACATGTAGTTGATACTGCTGCAAAAGTATAAAAGATTTCTTAACCCCCCCCCCGAAGTTAAACTTCGTTAAATGTGTTGATTTTTAATCTTTTTGCAGATTTTATGCAACATAATGAGGGGCGAGAGGTTTCACCCAGAACCATGATTTCGAGGAAAACCGTTAGGCGTTCCGACGGATTATCCGTCGTCCCCAAAAAATGTCCCAACCTCTATTCTGCGGATTTGCAATCCGCATCCCCTGCTAGTGGCATCCTTACTGATGGGGGATTGCAAATCCCCCGAACTAATATAGGTCGAACCTTTTTTATCTGCGGATTACAAATCCGCAGGAACGCCTAGCGGACGATGGTTTCGGGGAAAAATCAGGCTTCGATGTGGGACTCTTTTGGGAAGCTCGTGCAAAAAAAATACAGGGAATGACGGAAAGTTCGTGTAAAAAAGTATAGGAATCAATAATTCTTATTATCTTTGCAGCAGTTTTCTAAGCATCAAACAAACAGCCTATGCCGTAACAGGCAAACGACTACACATAAAAGAAACGAAGCAATATGAAACTCAAAATTCATTTCAATCATAAGGAGGAACTTTGGAACTCATGGTCGCACGCAGGAGGCATCCTGCTGGGCATCGTCTTCGGCGTCATCTTTCTGTACTGGTGCTTCACAGAGCACAACGGGTGGGCGACGGCAGGAGTGATTCTCTACCTCTTCGGCATGCTCATGTCGTACATCGCCTCCACCACCTACCATGCCCTCTCAGCCTGGAGCAAGTGGAAGGAGCGACTGCGCAAGTGGGACCACGCCGCCATCTACTGGCACATCGCTGGTTCTTACTCACCGATTACACTGATAGCCCTACGCGACCAAGGCTACTGGGGATGGAGCCTGTTTATCTTCATCTGGGCTTGCGCCATCGCCGGCACGGTGATGAGTTTTGCCCGGCTCAAAGACCATAGTAATCTGGAGACCCTCTGCTTCGTGGGCATGGGGCTGTCTGTACTCGTGGCCTTCAAGCCACTGATAGACTCTGTAACCACCGCTACCGTATGGTGGATTATCGCCGAAGGTATCTGCTACATTACGGGAGCCGTATTCTACAGTATCAACAAGAAAAAGTATATGCACTCCGTGTTCCACTTCTTCGTACTGGCAGGTAGCATCTGCCACATCATCGCCGTATGGGACATACTCATGAAGTACATCTAGAAAAGAAAAACATACATCATTGCAACTTTTGAAAGGTAGCAAGCGTCTAAGAGTAAATTCTAATCATTATAATCACGAAAATGTCACTGATACATCTAGAAAACGTCAACAAGACCTACCAGGGCGCACAACCACTCCACGTGCTGAAAGGCATCGACCTCGACATAGAGCGAGGCGAGTTTGTCAGCATCATGGGAGCATCAGGATCCGGTAAGTCCACCTTATTAAATATATTAGGTATTCTCGACAACTACGATACGGGCGAATACCGACTCAATGATGTGCTGATCAAAGACCTCTCGGAGACTCGTGCCGCCGAGTATAGAAATAAAATGATTGGATTCATCTTCCAGTCATTCAACCTCATCTCGTTTAAGACAGCCGTGGAAAACGTAGAATTGCCATTATTTTACCAGGGAGTGAGTCGCAAGAAGCGTCATGAACTAGCCATGGAATATCTCGACAAGCTAGGACTGAAGCAATGGGCGAACCACTACCCTAACGAGATGTCGGGCGGACAGAAACAGCGCGTGGCCATCGCCCGTGCCCTCATCACCAAGCCCCAGATTATCCTGGCCGACGAACCTACCGGTGCCCTCGACTCCAAGACGAGCGTAGAGGTGATGGACTTGCTGAAAGACTTGCACAAGAAGGATGGAATGACCATCGTAGTGGTAACCCACGAGAGCGGCGTAGCCAACGAGACCGACAAGGTAATCCACATCAAGGACGGCCTCATCGGTAGCATCGAAGAAAACTACGACCACCATCTGGTAAGCAAGGACTACGTCAAGTAAGTGAAGAACGAAGAGGGAAGAGTGAAGAATTCAAATGTCTTACTCTTGTCATATCTTCGGCTTTACAAAGGTATTAATGATCACGCAAATGAATTTTTCTCTATTCACTCCACACTCCTCACTCCTCTCCGAAATATGGAGCACGTCGAAACGCAATAAGTTGCGCACGTCGCTGACGGGCTTTGCCGTGGCCTGGGGTATCTTTATGCTGATATTCCTCCTGGGTGCGGGCAATGGACTGACCAACGCACTGGTGCAGCAGAACGACCGTTTCCTCGCCAACTCGATGCTGGTATTCGGAGGCCAAACCTCCAAGGCTTACAACGGACTGAAGGAGGGACGCAGCATCGACCTCAACGATAAGGACTTACTGATTACCAACACCACCTACGGACAATTTGTGGGCGATGTGGGCGGACAACTGCAACAAAATGACGTAAACATCAACTACGGAGACAACTACGTAGCCTCGCAGACACTGACGGGAGTTTACCCTACGCATACCAAGATCAACAAGACCGAAATCATAGCCGGCAGATTCATCAACGAACTAGACTTGCAGCACCGACGCAAATCATTGGTGCTGAGCCGCAGTCAAGCCAAGGAACTGACGAATGACTATCGCGCTCTCGTAGGCAAGCAGGTGAAGGTAGGCAACCTGTCTTTTAAGGTAATAGGCATCTACAAGGACGATGAAACTCGCCAAAACAACGAAGCCTTCACCGCCTTCACCACCGTAAAGACCATCTACGCCAAGGGCGACAAGGCAGGCAACATCGAGTTTACCATCAAGAACCTCAAGACAACGGAAGACAACAGAAAGTTTGAAAAAGACTACCGGGTCAGCATCAACAAAAACCATCAGGCAGCCCCCGATGACGACCGAACCCTCTGGCTCTGGAACCGATACACAGACAACATAGAGATGAACGAAGGTATCGCCATCATCGAGACCGCCCTGTGGATAGTAGGTTTGTTTACCCTGCTCAGCGGCATCGTGGGGGTGAGCAACATCATGCTCATCACCGTCAAGGAACGCACCCGGGAGTTTGGTGTACGCAAGGCGATAGGAGCCAAGCCAGGATCGATACTGAAACTCATCATCACCGAGAGCATCATCATGACCTCGTTTTTCGGATACATCGGCATGGTGTGCGGAGTAATCGCCAATGAAATCATGGATGCTACCCTCGGTCATACTACGATAGACTCCGGTCTCTTCAAGACCACCATGTTTGTAAACCCTACGGTAGGTCTCGGCACCTGCATCGGAGCCACCATCACCATTGTCATCGCCGGTACCATCGCCGGTCTCATCCCAGCCATCAAGGCAGCGAGGATAAGACCGATAGAGGCACTGAGAGCGGAATAAATTGCAATGTCTATCATGTAAGAAGATTCCCAATCATGGCGTATGCACAATTATAAATTATAAATTATAAATTGTTAATTATCTATGCGATTTGACTTAGATACATATAAAGAGATACTCGACACCATTACGAGGAACAAGAGCCGTAGTCTGCTGACGGGCTTCGGCGTATTCTGGGGTGTCTTTATGCTCATCGCCCTGATGGGCGGCGGACAAGGTTTGAAGGAGCTGCTGCAAAACAACTTCGCAGGCTTTGCCACCAATACCGCCGTGATGTGGTCGCACCATACCACCAAGCCCTACAAGGGTTTCAACAAGGGGCGTTTATGGGAGATGGACCTGGGCGACATCGACCGACTTCGCCAACACGTACCCGAACTGGATGTCATCAGCCCAGTCCTCTTCAGCGGACAAAAGACATTGGTGTATGGCGACAAGACCTTCAGCGGTTCCCCCCAAGGCGTAAACCCCGACTATGCCAAGGTTTCAGCGCCCAAGATTTACTACGGAAGATACATCAACGAGATGGACGTAAAGGAGCAGCGCAAGGTTTGCGTCATCGGCAAGCAGATATACAGCAACCTCTTCCCAGAGGGTGGCGACCCTTGCGGCAAAAAAGTAAGAGTAGACTCCACCTACTATACCGTGGTAGGCGTAGATTACCGTTCGGGCAACGGTGTGAACTTCGGCGGACGTGCCGACGAGACCATCACGCTGCCCCAGTCGGTACTGCGAACAGCCTACAACCGTGGCAACGCAGTAGACATCATCGCCACGACTGGCAAGACGGGAGTAGTGATGAGCACCATCACCCAGCGCATGAGAGAAACCGTAGCAAGGGCACACTCCGTAGACCCCACTGACGAGAAGGGGTTGATGGTATTCAATACAGAAGTACTCTTCCAGTTGCTGGACAACCTCTTCAAGGGCGTTAACTTCCTCATCTGGATGGTGGGTATCGGAACCCTCCTGGCAGGAGCCATCGGCGTATCTAACATCATGATGGTAACGGTAAAGGAGCGAACCACCGAGATAGGCATCCGCCGAGCCATCGGCGCCACCCCCAAGATGATACTCTCGCAGATTATCTCAGAGAGCATCATCCTCACCCTGGTGGCAGGCATGAGCGGCATCCTCTTCGGAGTAGCCATCCTGCAGATGCTGGAGATAGGAACCACCAAGGATGGCATCATAGCTGCCCACTTCCAGGTAAACTTCTGGACGGCGATATTATCAGCCATACTGATAGGCATCCTCGGCGGACTGGCAGGACTTGCCCCTGCATGGCGAGCCATGAGCATCAAACCCGTGGATGCAATGAGAGACGAATAGGAGTGAAGAATTCACTTGTGCTCCAGACTAAAACTCCTTACATAATAAGAATAATATTAATTGATAAGAATGACAGACGAAAGTAAAGCAATTAGATTCTTCACTCTTCGTTCTTCACTCTTCACTTAAACTTACGATATGAAAAAGTATTCAAAGTTGATTGTTGCGGCGATAGTCGCCTTGATTTTCATCGGAACCTTCGTGTTCCTCTACAAGAAGTCACAGCCTAAGCCTACGGAGTACCAAGAAGTTACCCCCAAGGTGGCAGACGTATTGAAATCTACCGTGATTACAGGTAAGATAGAGCCTCGCAACGAGGTGAACGTGAAACCTCAGATAAGCGGTATCATCACCGAGATTTGCAAGCAAGCCGGCGACTATGTACAGGCTGGCGAAGTAATAGCCAAGGTAAAGGTAATCCCCGATATGGGACAGCTTAGCAGTGCCCAGGCCCGTGTGCGTCTGGCTGGCATCAACCTGAAGCAAGCACAAGTAGATTACAGTCGTATGGACCAGCTCTTCAAGAAGCAACTCGTAAGCGCCGACGAATTTGACAAGATCAAGCAAGCCCTGAAGCAAGCCAAGGAGGAAGTAACCGCTGCAGAGGATGCCCTCGAAGTGGTACGCGACGGCGTATCGAAGAGCAATGCCAGTGCCTCGTCCACCCTGATTCGTTCCACCATCTCAGGTATCATCCTCGACATCCCAGTAAAAGTAGGCAACTCCGTGATTCTGGCCAACACCTTCAACGACGGTACTACCATCGCCAGCGTAGCAAACATGAACGACCTCATCTTCCGTGGCAACATCGACGAGACCGAGGTGGGAAGTCTTGTGGTAGGTATGCCGATGAAGATAACCATTGGTGCGATGCAAGACCTCAAGTTTGATGCCGACTTGGAGTATATCTCTCCGAAGGCTGTGGAAAACAATGGTGCCAACCAGTTTGAGGTAAAGGCAGCCGTACGATCAGTAAAGGGCGGCAAGATACGTTCTGGCTACAGTGCCAATGCCGAGATAGTATTGGCGAAGGCCCTGAAGGTGCTCACCGTGCCAGAGAGTGCCATCGAGTTTAGTGGCGACAGCACCTTTGTGTACGTCATAAAGGGCAGTGGCGACAAGAAAACCTACGACAGAAAGGCTGTAACCACCGGCTTGAGCGATGGTGTGAACATCGAAATCAAGAAAGGCATCAGCCTGAAGGACAAGGTAAGAGGTCCGCAGATAGTGGCCGACAATGCCGAGTAAACTTCCTTATTTCGATTGTTGTGAAACAGCGCGGAATGGAAGTTTCCGTAAATCAGTTCTATCTATCTGTAATATATATAATAAGGTATAAGGAGAAAAGTAGTATCTTTGCATCCGAAAACTATTAAAGATAAAAAGAACATGTATTTAGAGAACATTCAATCACCCAAAGACGTGAAGGTGCTTACCATGAAGCAGCTCCATGAGTTAGCCAAGGAAATACGTGACGGTATCTTAAACCGTGACAGTAACATCGGCGGGCACGTGGGGCCCAACCTCGGTATCGTGGAGGCAACCATCGCCCTACACTATGTGTTCAACTGCCCAGAGGACAAGTTCGTTTTCGACGTATCTCACCAGAGTTATCCACACAAGATGTTGACAGGCCGTGCCTTCGGTTATTATGACAACTCCAGATTCCAGGAAATTTCGGGTTACAGCAGTCCTGCGGAATCACCCGAATACGACCAGTTTGAGCTAGGCCATACCTCCACCTCCATCTCCCTTGCCACCGGCCTGCAGAAGGCGCGCGACATCAAGGGCACTAAGGAAAATATCGTGGCAGTGATCGGGGATGGTTCGCTAAGTGGCGGTGAGGCTCTCGAAGGTCTCGACGAGGCTGGCGAACTGGGCACAGGCATCATCATCATCGTGAACGACAACGAGATGAGCATCGCCGAAAACCATGGCGGTCTCTACAAGAACCTCGCCCTGCTGCGTGAGACCGACGGCAAGGCAGAGTGCAACCTGTTCCGTGCCATGGGACTGGACTATAAATATGTGGCCGATGGCAACGATGTGGAGGCTCTCATCAAGACCTTCCTGTCGGTAAAGGGCATCGATCACCCCATCGTTATCCACATCCATACTGAGAAAGGCAAGGGTTATGCACCAGCCGAGGCCAACAAGGAACAGTGGCACTGGAGCATGCCTTTCGACATAGAAACCGGCAAGCCGAAGGCTGAAGGCGGTGGCGAGGACTATGGCAACCTGACAGCCGAGTATCTTCTGGAAGAGATGAAGAAAGACAAGCACCTCGTGGCTGTTACCTCCGGCACTCCTACCGTAGCAGGATTTTTCAAGGATCGCCGTGACGAAGCTGGCAAGCAGTTTGTAGACGTAGGCATCGCCGAGGAGCAAGCCGTAGCGATGATTTCGGGCATGGCGAAGGGAGGCATCCGCCCAGTATACAATGTATACAGTACCTTCATCCAGCGCACTTACGACCAGATAGCGCAAGATCTCTGCATCAATGGCAACCCAGCCCTCATCAATGTATTCCTTGGTTCGATGTACGGTTTGAACGACATCACCCACATCGGCTTCTACGACATTCCGATGCTCAGCAACATCCCCGGCCTGGTCTATCTCGCCCCTACCTGCTGGGAGGAGTATAAGGCCATGATGGCTTGGGGCATCAAGCAGACCCAGTATCCGGTGGCTATCCGTGTGCCTGGCGGAGCAGTGACCCATAGCGACGAGAACTTCGATGAAGACTACAGCCACCTGAACCACTTCAAGATGACCCATAAAGGCAGTAAGGTAGCCATCATCGCCCTCGGTGCTTTCTATGGTCTAGGCAAGCAGGTGGCCAGTCTCCTGAAAGAGCAGAAAGACATCGACGCCACCCTCATCAACCCTCGATACATCACAGGACTGGACGAGGAGATGCTCGAAAGTCTTAAAGCCAACCACGAGAAGGTAATCACCCTGGAGGATGGCGCTCTGGAAGGCGGATTTGGCGAAAAGATAGCCCGCTTCTATGGTGACAGCGACATAAAGACGCTCTGCTTCGGTATCAAGAAGGGACTCTACGACCGTTACGACTACCAGCAGATGGCTCTCGACAACGAGTTGACTCCAGTACAAATCGTAGACAGAATTTAAAATATTTTGTGAATCAACGGAATAGGACGAGTTTATTTTTATTTTCCGATGATTACTTGGAGCCTAATTACATCAGTTCAGCAAATAGCTACGTGTCGTGAAGGCATGCAGAAATCCAACTAAAGTGTTATTTCCAAATAACACCATGTTGATGACATCGATACAGGATATGGTAGCAAAATACCACTATGGATGCTGGGGCTGTTAGAGTAAAACAAGTGTGAGTCCACTTGAAAAAGTGTTCTCATGACAAGTTTAGTGATGATAAAAAAAACTTGATACATCTTTGTCTCATTTTTTTCAAGAATTAGAGAATTTAAGAATTTCCAGTTTGCTTTGAAGGATGAGAATTACAGGAAAGGCTTGACAAGCCAAGCCACTGCTTCCTAAAATTCTTGCCAATTCAAAACTGCCAAGAAAGAAAAAATTCTCTAATTCTTTAATTCTTGATAAAAAACTCTACCAACTTATTTTTTACTATTGCTTAGGAGCTATTTATTGACCCATACTTCCTTCTCCTCATAGCTATCGAACCCGACGCTGATATCGGCACCATGGCGCTTGAAGATGTTGAGCAGCATTTGCTGCATCTCTGGCGCGATAAGTATCTCGCCGTTCTTCGCCTTGTAGTAACGGCGCCGGGTATAAGGAGTACACATATAGAAGCCACGGGTGTTGCCGGCAGGAATGGTGCTGTAGATGCGCTTGAATCCGCGAGCCCAACGCTGTTTTACGGCGGTGAGATGATAAGGACAGGTATCGTCATCCAACTTTAACCGTTGGAGGTTCATCACCTCGTAAGTGTCTGACTCTGAGAGAGCCTTGAGATAACTGGCGTGGCGAACACAATTGCTGCTACGACTGCATGATGCCGTGGGGCAAGTTACTGAAGATGAAATGTACTTTACGTTTGTCTCGTTCATATTGCTATTGATTTGATGGATTAAAAAAGTTATTGTTGATGAGATAAGATATACTTAGTAGGATGGTATGTGGCGACGTAGGCTGAACGATGTCGCCACATCGTATTTTTGCCCTCGAAGGGGCACATCTTTGCCCGGAAAGAGGCAATATTTTGCCCTCGAAAAGGCAAAGTTGTGCTCCTTAAGGGAATGACTTTTCCTGATTTGACTAGACACTTTTTTACTTTATAAACTAGAAAGGTAGA
>CAVKLF010000048.1:0-17366 GCA_963657075.1 bacterium
TGGGAGTCTACATGCGGTTGAGAGACATCTATCCCCAGTCGGCCCTGATGGAGAGTTCCGACTATCATGGCTCGGAGAACTCCCGTTCCTTCATCGGTGTGCATCCGATGGCAAGTATCGCTGTGGGACATGGCGTGGTAACCGCCACCTATCCCGACGGAACTGTCGTGAATCAGGAGCTTCCTGCCTTCGGCGAGGGAAAGGGAGAGGAGTGCAAGCTCGCCATCTCCAAGGCCATCAACGACTTCATCCAGTCATTCCATGTGGAGGGTGAGGGCAAGGACTTCTGTGGTCTCTATGGCTTCACCAGCTTCAATGCCGTGCGCTACTTCGAGAATATCCCTGTAAAGGATACCACGATGGAGAAGAACGATGCCCCCGACATTTATTATATCCTTTATAAGGACATCATCGTGTTCGACCATTTCAACAATACGATGGAATTCATCGTCCTGCAGGAAAGTGAAGAACGAAGAGTGAAGAGTGAAGAATTCAATAGTTCAGAAGAAAAGCAAGAGGATTCTTCACTCATCACTCATCACTCTTCACTCGAACTTGACGAGCTCATGAAGGCAGTGAACAAGGGCAACGTGAAGCCCTATGACTTCCATCCCGTGGGCGACACCTACTCTACGCTCACCGACGAGGAGCACAAGGCGAATGTGCGTCGCTGCATTCAGCACTGCTTGCGTGGCGACGTGTTCCAGATTGTGGTAAGCCGCCGCTTCGTGCAGAAGTATGAGGGCGATGACTTCAAGCTCTACCGTGCCCTGCGCAGCATCAACCCCTCGCCCTACCTCTTCTATTTCGACTTCGGAGGTTTCCGCATCTTCGGTTCCTCGCCCGAGACCCACAACCGCATTGTGGGCGACAAGGCATTCATCGACCCTATCGCCGGTACCACCAAGCGTACGGGCGACATGGAGCAAGACCGCAAGGCTGCTGAGTTCCTGCGCAATGACCCTAAGGAGAATGCCGAGCACGTGATGCTGGTAGACTTGGCGCGCAACGACCTGAGCCGCAACTGCCACGGAGTGAAGGTGGACTTCTACAAGGACATGCAGTTCTATAGCCACGTCATCCACCTCGTGAGCCGTGTGAGCGGAACACTCGATGAGGGAGCCGACCACATCAAGGAGTTTATCGACACCTTCCCTGCCGGAACACTGAGCGGTGCGCCCAAGGTGAGGGCGATGCAGATTATCTCTGAGCTGGAGCCACACAATCGCGGAGCCTACGGAGGTTGCATCGGTTTCATCGGACTGAACGGTGACCTCAACCAAGCCATCGTTATCCGTACTTTCATCAGTCGCAATGGCGAACTGTGGTTCCAGGCCGGCAGTGGCGTGGTGGCTAAGAGCAACGACCAGTATGAGTTGGAAGAGTGTAACAACAAGTTAGGTGCCTTGACAAAGGCGATTCATATTGCCGAGCAGCTGTAAATAAGTGAAGAGTGAAGAACGAAGAGTGAAGAATTTAACATTCAACACTTAACATTTAACATTGAATGAAATGAAAGTAGTAATCATAGACAATTATGACTCCTTCACCTATAATCTTGCGCATTTGGTGAAGGAACTAGGTGTTGACGTGACGGTCTATCGCAACGACCAGTTCCAACTGGGTGAACTTGACCGTTTCGACAAGATTATATTAAGTCCCGGCCCTGGCATCCCTTCGGAGGCTGGACTCTTGCTGGACGTCATCAAGCATTATGCCGGCAGAAAGCCGATGCTAGGCGTATGCTTAGGACACCAGGCGATAGGGGAGGTGTTTGGTGCCAAACTTACCAACCTCAGCGATGTGTACCATGGTGTGGCGACACCTTGCACACAGTTTGGTAACGATGCAATCTTTGCTGGTATGTCTAAGCGAATAGAGATAGGCAGGTATCATTCTTGGGTGGTGGATAGAACCAACTTCCCTGAGTGCCTCGATGTAACGGCCGTGAGCGATGATGGCTGTATCATGGGCTTAAAGCACAAGAACTACGACATCCACGGCATCCAGTTCCATCCTGAGAGTGTATTGACTCCTGTTGGAAAAACGATAGTGAGGAATTGGTTGGAGATGTAGAAATACAAAACAAGGCTTTCTGGCAGTGGTCAGAAAGCCTTGTTTAGTAATGTGTTTTATATATTTATCTTATTTCAATCCGTCAGCATCACCAGTGGTCTTCAGACCGTTACTTTTGTCACGAGGTGTGATGTTCACGTTCTTTGCCACAGTATTTTCTATGACATCTGTTTTGAATGCCATCTTCTTGTCGGTGCAGTTGATATTCTCGAAGGTGAAGTCCTTGAGCTGGTACTTGTCGCTAGTGCCAACATCAAAGAAATTATCACAATCCATCTTGATGTTTTTTACCGTGATGTTGTTGCATTGGCTCAATGGCATATCCTTGCGGTCGCCTGGCTTGAAGAATTGGGTCCATGGGCGAACTACGATAAAGCTACCAGTGACACCTTGGATGTTGTCTACAGTCACGTACTCGTAATGCTGAGGCGTGTCGGGGCGCATCTTTAGCCAAAGCACACGCTGGGCATTCTCTACTTTGATATTGCGCAGTACGATGTTGCGGTCTTTTAGACTTTCGCTTCCTAGGGTCATGCACCCATGTACCTTACCATAGTTGCAGTTTTGTATAAGAACATTGTAGACGGGGCCATTCTCTGGAGCTTGGTCTGCCCAAGTGCCCTTGCCGCCCTTGATGGCAATCGCATCGTCGTTTACGCTCATGTAGCATCCTTGTACCAGCACATCGTGGCAAACGTCGATGTCGATAGCGTCGCTACTCGGAGCTCTTAATCCCTGGGTAGGGGCAAAAATATAACAGTCCAAGAAGCGAACGTGGTCGCACCGGTAGATATGGTTAGTCCAGAATGGGCTGTTCTGTATATGTACATCCTGTACTGTTACGTTGCTGGAATTGGAGATGTAGACGAGGCGAGGGCGCTGTGCGTCCTTGTTGGTACACTGGCGATTCCATGTGCGACGAATCCAAAACTCTTCCCAATAGTGATGACCGTTACCATCGATGGTGCCAGGACCAGCGATGGTGAAACCGTCACAATGGTCGGCATTGATGAAGGCTGAGAAATATTTGCAGGTCTCTCCCTCGATACGAGTCTCCAAGACAGGGAAGTTGGCGATACGGTCGCTCCCCTTCAACTTGCCGCCTTCAGAAACATAAAGATGTGTTTTGGGGCGGAAGAAGAGAGCGCCGCTCTGATAAGTGCCTTGTGGAACGACGATAACGCCACCGCCATCTTGTGCCGCGCGATCGATGACAGCTTGGATAGCCTTTGTTTGAATGATGGTGCTGTCATTTTTGACACCATAATCTGTGATGACATACTTCTTGCCTAGTGTATCGACATTCACTTTCTGTGCATTGCTGAACCAAGCGTCCATCTTCGAGCCGTCAGGCCAAAGTTCGGTTTGTACCTTCTTCGCCTTCTTTTGCTTTTTTGCAGCTTGCGTACTTAGTGGCGAGAATGCCACCAAGCAAGCCATCAGCCAAATATATTTTTTCATATCAATCGTTTTGTCTATTACTTAAGATTCCATGTTACAAAGGTAAATCCTTTTTTACCTTTTTACCTTTTTACTTTTTTACTTCTAAAAGCTTGTAGTATTCCACGGCACCCAGTAAGAGGCAACCAGTACCATAGTCCTCGAAGTCAGGCACGGAAGTATAGGTAACAGGCTGACCTGCAGAAGGGTCTTTTCCTGTGCCTTGGTTGTAGCCGATGAAGCCATCCTCGTGTACAGATGCTGCGAGTGCTTTCCAGGCCTTGTCCATCGCCTTCTGGTAAGTAGCTTTAGGCAGGATGCCCTGCTGTACGCCCCATGCCATGCCGTAGAGGAATAGGCCAGTACCTGTCATCTCTGGGCCACCATAGTTGGCAGGACAAACGAGGCTTACATTCCAATAGCCGTCCTCACGCTGGCTTTTAAGGATAGCCTTGCTCATCAAGACAAAATCCTTCTTGAGATACTTGTAATACTTGTCGTTCTTAGGCAAGGTCTGCATCACACGTACCAGGGCTGCGTATACCCAACCGTTGCCACGGCTCCAGTAGCAGTTGCTGCCATCCTGCTCTTTGTAAGGTGGTACATAGTCTTTGTCTCTCCACCAGAATCCCTCTTTGGCATTAAACAGACCGTTTGCCAAGGTGTCACGGCTCCACTTGTAGGAGTTCATCGCATAATCGAGATATTTGCGCTCGCCTGTTATCTTCGCATACCTGGCATAGACAGGCATGGCCATCTGGATGGCATCAATCCATGTCCAGTACGATACACGGTTGGTGCCCATTTGATGGTCTAGATTCTCCTTGATTTTGCTGATGTCCTTTTTGCCGTCCGTCTGTACATAGCGGTCCAGGTAAGTCTGCTGGCAGCACTGGTTATCGGCATCGGTATCGTTTACGCTGTTGCGGGCTGTCCATTTGTGGTAGTCTGCCCACTGGTCAGTATAATCGAGATAACGCTGTTGTGGGTCTATCTCATAGAGAGCCATCAATCCTTCGTAGTATACGGCGCGAGTCCAGAGATTGCTGGTGCGTTTCTTCTTTACGTAAGTATCGATGGTAGGGTCGCTATACTTCGTCATGAAGTAATTGTTGGTGCGATGCGCCACCTCTAGGATTTCTTGCTGTGTTGTGCTTTGGGCTGACATGGATGTCAAGCCGATGAATGCACAAATGGTTGTCAGGAGTAGCTTCTTCATTTTGTTTTTATTTTATTTCAGTTAATATTACACGACTGTTGAGACCGCTGGGTACTGGGTCCCAGTTGGCATAAGAGGTCTTCTTGTAGTTGATGTTTACTACGTTGATTTCCTTCATCTTGCGCCACTTCACTCCTTGGCGGTCGAGCTCGGCGATGCGGTTGGCTGGCAAGTTGGTTACCTCAATGCGCAGCGTGTTCTTGCCCTTGACCAGGGCATTCTGGCAGTTGAGAATGTAAGGCACTGCCCAAGCGCAGCCGATATATTGGCCGTTGATGTAAACACGTGCGCTTTCACGAACATCGCCTAAGTCGATGGCCCATTGCTTCTTAGCATCGTCTTTGGATAGCTTGAAGGTGGTCTCATAGACTCCTGTTCCCATGGTTACCTTGGTCTTCTCGTCGAGATTCTCCCAAGTTTTCAGACCTTCCAACTGGTAGGTTTGGCCTACCTGTGGCTGTTCCTCGGTAAAGGAGAGAGTCCAGTTGCTGGCGGTAAGGTCGATGCTCTTGCCATCGGCGGCCTGTTGGGCTTCTGGGGTGAGGGATGCCAACTCGTTTCCTGCATTCCACTCGCTTATCGGTTTGTTGGCAACCAGGAGTATGCGGCTCTCACCACTCTTTAGGTTGATTTCCAGTCCCTTGTCAGTGATGTTGGCGGTATGATATTCGCCAGTCATAGGGTTGTACCACGCACCATATTTCTCACCATTTGCCAGGGTGACCGAAGACGTTACATCCTTTGGGGTAAGATTGGCGATGAAGTAATGATGTCCCAAAGCATTGCTACGACGAATCATCTTCAGTCCTAATTGCTTTCTGAGCATCTCTGGCTGGGCAGCCTGTGTCATCGCTTCCGTGTTGTCGCCCTTGATAATCTTGGCTCCCTGTGCCTTGAGGTCGGAAATGTGCTCTATCACATCGCTTGGCATGATGTTGTTGCCGGGGATGATGAGCCCCTTGTAGCGAATGCCTGCAGCGGTCTCTATCATACCGTCTTTAAAGGTACAGGTACGAAGATAGTTGTCACTGATGTAGTCGCAGTCGAAACCAGCCTTGTCGATGTCGAGGATAACCTTGATAAATTCAGGGGCTTTCTTTGCCATCGAGTGAATGTCAAACTGCATCAACCAGTTCTTGGTATCGTTGCGCCACATGTCTCTTACAGGTAGGTAAACCAAGAAGTCGTTGTCTGGTTGTCCCCACTGCAGGTAAGTCTGGCAATTGGTAATGTACTTCATCAGTTCTGGTGCATCACGCCAGATGCTGTTGGTAGGACTCATGTCTACCGATGCATAGAATTTCCATCCTGGCCATGGGTCGTTTTTGGGCGAATAGGTAGTGCCATGGAAGTACATGTGGTTTACTCCGGCACAGAACATCAAGTCCAGGTCTGGCTTCATTTGGCTCAGGGATGTGCGGAAATGTTCGGTGAGCCAGGTGAATGTCTCGCTGGATGTATACTTCTTGCCTGTGATGTGGGCTGCCGATGGCGCATACTTCAGCATGCTCAGGTCGCTGAAGTTGGGACGTGTGTTGCCTGGGTCTTTGCGCAAACCTTTGATTTTGAAGTCGGTAAGACCGAATCCCTCAATCTCAGGGATGTCTACGGCAGCATAGCAGTCGATGAGGTTGGCTGGCGAACCATGAGCCTGGTTGCGGGTAATCGCTCCTCTGTCGTGCGCCCATTTGGTCCATTGCTCCGTAAAATTGTGCAGCAGCATGTTGCCCAAGGTCTCGCGATAGTCGCTTACCACCTCGGCATCGCCATCCAAAAACTCGGGGAACTTGTCTTGTAATTTGTATCCGTGTAATTTCTCAAACTCCGTGAGGAGGTTAGGGGTCCAGTTGGCACCATAAACCTCATAGCTGTCGTTGAAGAATGTATGAGGATAAAGTGTCTTCGATGCCACGAACGCGCTGTCGATATGTGCCAGATAGTGTGCCACGGCGGTAGAGTCGAAGTGGTCGATGACGTATCCCTCGCCACCTGGGGCTGCACGCTTCACCTTCTGGCGGGTGCGGCTCTCGTAGAGGGCAATGACACGTTTCTTCTTGGGTTGTCCCTCTACTGGGTAAGCCTTGATAACCTTCATTTTGGCAAAGGCTTTTTCCTTCTGAGGCACGTCAAAGTCGATGTCCATCAGTTTCTGCTTTACATCTACGATGGTGTCTACGAATACAGCCTTGCAAGCAGCTTCGTTGATAGGTACCCAAGGACCACCGAAAGGCCAACCTGTGCCTGTAGCCATATCGGTCTCGATGCCCACCTGCTTGTTTTCTTTTTCTACAAACTGGAGCATGTCCATCCATTTAGGTGAGAGATAAGGAATGTCGTTTTTGTCATTGCCTTGTACCCCATAGAGAGGCGTAATCTCCACGGCACCGATGCCTGTCTTGGCATACTCGTCGAGATTCCACTTCAGGTTTTCTTTGTCTACGGCAGACCCCATCCACCACCATCTTACTCCGGGCTTAGCTTCCTGGGTAGGAGTGGGGAGGAACTGTGCCTGGCAGTTGACTGACGAGAGTAGTGTCAGCGCAAAAGAGAAACCTACGAGTTTATTTCTTTGCAATTTATTCATCTTATTATTGTTGGTTTTTAAGTACTGTTATTTCTGAGATTGTTAAACGTCTTCCAGACTATTCAAGTCTTCGTTTGCAAAGATAGTTAAAAAAAGTGGAGAAATCCTCTTTTATCCTTCGAAAAAATGCAAAAGAGTACAAATATAAGAGATGATTGCCAAAAAGTAGAGTTGATGGAATCGCTAAAAGCCAAGTTGTAAGTATATTGCTTTTGCAATGATTCTCTTACCTATTTATGTTTCATCAAAATTGGAAGCCGCTCCCTTTATTCGGAGGACAGTATTGAATCAAAACCTTCAATGGGGCTAAAAAAAAATAACCTTTGATTGTAATCAATACCTCCACGACTCTTAAAAGTAGGTGTTGATCGCAATCAAAGGCTCCAACGAGTATTAAAAGTAGAAATATTTCCAAATAATACCCCCCGACGAGTACTAAAAGAGGCTGTTGGTCGCAATCAATGCCATTTTTCCTCGTCCGTGCCTACCACTAGATGGCAAGCGCTGTTAAAGGGCGGTCTAGATTTTCTCTTTAGTTTAATAACCTTTATTTTGTGTATAGAGACCTTTTCTTACCTCGATCTGATTTTGAGGGATAGGGTAGAGATACATGTCGGCATTTACACGAGAGGCATATTGCTTATAGGTACCATTCTCTGTATCGTCATCATCGTTAAACATCTGCTTAATAGTGTCAACATATTCATTTCTACGTACTAGGTCAAACCATCTTACCCCTTCCTCGGCTAGCTCATAGCGTCGTTCGTCTTGCACTGCCTTCTGAAAATCTGTTTCAGACAAGTTGGCATCCAGATCGGCGAGCCCTGCTCGGCGACGAATTTTATTGACCATTTCTCTTCCTTCTAAAGTATTGCCCACGCACTCAGCGTAAAGTAGCATAATATCTTCGATGCGCAGCAACTGAAAATTCTGGGGCCAATATGTGCGGTCTACGATGGATGCATCCATGTCTGACATACCAAACTTGGCTCTTTTTACCTTACTCTCGAAGTATTTTACATAGAAGGTATTGCCCTCGCTTGTGATGATATTGCCTTCTTCATCTACCGTCTCCTTGAGATTGAGAGTTCCATCGGCACGTTGGTCGATGTAATTTCCTGTCGAATCGTCCTTGGTGATGAAATGACGTTGCAAGCCTCGTTCGATGTATACATGTGTACCTGTCACGAGATTGTTGCCGCACCATTCTGTACCAGGATTGCTAGGTACCGTAAGGGTTACCATCGGATTGCCTTGGTCTTTTTCGGCGATGTACTGAATCTCGAAGATAGCATACTCGTTGTCGTTCTCGTGTAGCCAACTCTCATTCCATGTGCTTATATCTTCCATCCAGTATTTGTTGTGGGCGGTGGCATAGTCGATGACTTCCTTGAAAAGCTTTTGTGCTTCAGACTTTTTGAAGGTGTCGTTGATAGGAAAACCTGCCATTGTGAGATATACTTTTCCGAGGAAACCTTTGGCTGCCACTTGGGTAAGTCGTTCACCATGTGCCTTTCCCTGGTAGTCGCTGGCACTTTCTGCCAGGTTTTCTACCGCGTATTGCAAGTCTGGCACGATGATATCGTCATACACATCAATAGCCTCGCTCTGGCCCAATTCAAACGATTGGTTGGTTGTAAGAATATGGGTAGGAGCTGGTACTCTTCCAAAGAATCTCACTAAGTCGAAGTAAGCTAAGGCTCTGATGCAGCGCGCTTCGGCCTTATACTGCTTTTTGGTATTCAAGTCGTTGAAGTCGAGATTCTCAATTTTGTCGAGGAAAGTGTTGGTAGCTGATACGATCTTGTAGTAATCATTCCAGCATCCTGACACGAGGTTATCCGTCAATAGGCCATTGGCATTGAACGTGGCAACATCGGCATAGTCGTTCTGCTTGCTATCTGTCAGTACCCAAGTGTTGTCAGAGCGAAGTTCGCTCATGGCAAAGAGATACTTGGGAATAGGCTTAAGTGTACCATATAGTCCCGTGAGAGCTTGGTCCATCTGTGCTTCTGTTTGATAGAAGTTGTCTGTAGTCTCCGTGTTCTTTGGTGTTACAGTGAGAAAATCATCACAAGCAGTGAGGCTCATGGCTGTTACACCTATAATTAAATAACGTGATAAATTCATAATCGTTTGCTTGTTTAGAATTGAATGTTTACTCCAAAGTTGAATGTCCTTGCCATTGGATATGCTCCATAGTCGTAGCTGGATATGCGGCTCGATGAGTTGTTGCTCTCAGGAGAATAGCCACCCTCGTAGGAGTCAATCATAAATACGTTTTCTATACTGGCACTTAACCTGATTGAGTCTACGAAAGCCTTCTTAGGCATGCGACAGTTGTAGGCGACAGAGACGTTTTTCAATTTGATGAAGTCGCTGCTATAGAGCCAGCGGTTGTCATATTCTTCATTGATGCCTGATACCCATGCACATGGTGTATGACCATCTCCGGGATCATCCTCGGAGAACCACATGTTTTTCCATTTTCTCAATACATTCACGGATGTTCCCATACCCTGACGGTCGAAGGCGCGCCCTAAGGCGCCATAAATCTTGCCACCTGTCTGTGCTGTGATGAGGAATGATGCAGTCCAGTTCTTGTACTTGAAGGTATTGGTCATGCCGTAAGTGCAAGATGGTTGTGGATGTCCCATATGTATACGGTCGGCCTCTGTTATCTTGCCATCAGGCACACCGTCTGGACCGCTTATGTCACGATAACGAACAGAACCTATCACGGAACCTGTCTGGGTGGGATATTTCTTCAGATCCTCTTCGGTTTCGTATATACCTACAGCATCATATAGATAGTATTCACCGGCAGGAAGTCCTACTTCGATAACCTGTGTGGAATTATCATATCCGGTGAAAATGGTAGAGTTGGCCCCCAAGTCTATCACTTTGTTCTTGTTCCAAGAGAACTGAAGATTGGTTGTCCAGCGCAATTTCCCGGTTAGATTCTCTGTTTTCAATTCCAATTCGAGACCATTATTGCGGATGTTACCCACGTTGGTATATCCACGCGTGTATCCCATGTCGGCAGGTAGGGTAATCTGGTAAAGCATGTCGCGGATATTCTTTATATAGTAATCCACAGCCATGGATATGCGATTTCCCAATAAGCCGAGGTCGATGCCTGCATTCCATGAATCCGTCTTTTGCCATCCCAGGTCATCGTTGGCTGTGCTCCCAGGAATGAAACCTGTTGTCAGCTTGCCGTTCTGGCTATAGTTGCTATTGCTTAGCACGCCGTAAGCCGAGTTGCTTGGAATGGAATTAGAACCATTAACGCCATAACTGACACGCAGTTTAGCTTGGTTTACAATCCAAGAACTTTTCCAAAACTTCTCGTTGCTGAATCTCCAAGCACCCGATATGGCAGGGAAAGTTCCCCATTTCTTGTTCTTTCCGAATCGACTGCTACCATCTCTTCGGATGCTGGCATTTACCAAATATCGACTGGCGAATCCATATTCTGCACGACCAAAATAAGACACCAAACGGTCTTCTGTATTATAAACTGCTGATACATTCTGCAATGTTACGGTGTTCATATCAGAAAAACCGCCGTTAAGGGCATTGTTGGGGTATTGTGTGGCACCGATGGCGAAGGAACTTCCATCCTTAGTCATCTCCACAGACCAACCGCCCACTACATTGAGATGATGCTTGCCGAAGTCCTTGTTGTAGGTAGCTGTGGCCTGCCCTAGATATTTGTGGCTACGGCTGCCAGTCCATCTTCCTGTGCTATAGTAGCCTTCGGGGTAAGATGCCCAGTACCTGTTAAGTGAACTTGGTGTGAATCGATGGCGTTCGCTATTGACAAATAACCAGCTCCCCAATACTTCGGCAGTCAATTCAGGAAGAATCTGATAACGAGCGAAGGCTGATGCATTAAGCCGAATTTTCTCGTCTCTATAGCTGGAATATTCCATGTTTGCGATAGGGCTGACGACGCTACTCGCCCAAAGATATCGTGTGTATGGTTGGGCACTGGTGTAAAGCCCGGCTTCTGCCTCGGCTACTGGAGCCAAGGTTAATGCTTGCTGTGCAGTATTGTCTTTGCCATCGACATTGCCACCCTTGGTTACAGTGAACTGCGGAGCTAAGTCGAAGCCTAAGGTCAGCTTGTCTTTGACGGTGTTTTGTGCGCTAATCTTGAGATTGATGCGCTCAAATCCCGTTTTGATGACAATTCCTTCTTGGTTGATATAGCCTAACGATGCACGGAAATTACTCTTCTTATTACCCGATGATACCGAGAGGTTATAGTTTTGTGCAAGAGCTGTCTGGAAGATTTCCTTTTGCCAGTCGATGAGTGAGAGCCCTCCATAGTTAGGCATGTCCCAACGTGGATCGTTGACATAATTTCCACTTACGCTACCGATGATGGCTATACGTTCTGCATAAGTGTCGGTCTCTTTGGCACCCTTTAGCCCATATTGGTTGACGTAGCGTACATTGTTGGATTTCTTTCTCCATTCTATCCACTCTTGTGGGCTCATGATATCCATGTATCTCTCAGGCGTGCTCAACGAATAGTCTGCGCTGAAATTGACACGCACCTTCCCATCGTCATTGCCTTTCTTGGAGGTTATTATGACGACACCATTGGCTCCGCGGCTACCATAGATGGCACTGGACGATGCATCCTTCAATACCTCGATGCTCTCAATGTCTTGTGGATTGAGATTTACAAGGTCGAAGTCTTCATCCATAGGTACGCCATCTACCACGAAGAGGGGACTGGAGTTGCCGTTCTCATTGATAGAGGTTGCGCCACGCACATTGATCTGCACTCCGCTGCCAGGAGCACCGCTGGTAGTACGCACTTCTACACCCGCCAGTTCACCCTGCAAGGCGCTGGCA
This sequence comes from bacterium, assembly GCA_963657075.1. Classification (GTDB taxonomy): domain Bacteria; phylum Bacteroidota; class Bacteroidia; order Bacteroidales; family Bacteroidaceae; genus Prevotella. Next base: position 12,192 of record CAVKLF010000048.1, read on the forward strand.
ACATTGCTTACAGGACGATCTTTCAGTTGGTCACCCTTTACCTTGGCAACAGCATTTGTAACATCACCTTTTTTTACCGAACCATAACCGATGACAACCACCTCGTCCATCATTTTTGAATCTTCTTGCAGGGTGGTACTGGCTTTGTCGCCTTTGATGTTGACATACTTGGTTTTCATTCCGATATAGGAAACTTCCACTTGTTTGGTCGCATTGGGAACGGATAAGGTATAATTGCCATCCATGTCGGTGATGGTTCCTAGTTTTCCTGCTTTGATGGTGGCGCCAATTACGGGGGCTCCATTCCCGTCTGTAATGGTGCCGTGTATTGTTTTTGCATTTTGAGCCATACCAGTCATGCTGGCAGAAGCTAAGAGTAGAGTGAATAATATATGTTTCATGACTTATTCTTCTTCTATTGATTTGAACTTGCTCCAGAATTTATTGGCTTCGTATGTACTCCTGGTTCCTATAGGTATATAGAGGGTAGCCTTTGATATGTAATCTCCCAAGGAATCTGCCAAAGCAGGAGGGGTTGTGGCTTTTACGTGAATCTTGGTCAGCTTGCTAGCTCTGAAGAAAGCATTTCCGCCTATTTGATTTACAGTGCTAGGCAAGGTGATTTCTTTGATACTAGTGCAGCCTAGAAAAGCACGTTCTCCAATAGATGCAATTCCCTCATTGAGTGTGATTTTTGAAACCTTGGCACAGTTGGCGAATGCCAATGTTCCTATGCTTTTTACTTGTTCTGGAAGGGTAAAAGTCGCTACCTTTTTGCATTGTGCAAAGCAGGCACTTGGTATTTCTTGAATGGCTGATGGTATATTGACTGTAGTCATCGCTGAGCAATTCGTGAAAGCTCCCTGCCCCAATGCATTGATGGTCTCTGGTAGATTTAGGCTAGTAAGTGTGGTGTTGTTGGCAAAGGCCATGTCGTCAACGCTTGTCACTCTGTAAGTCTTGCCATCTGCCGTAAATGTTTCAGGAATGGTGATAGCTCCTACATAGGTTGTCAATTTAGCTTGATTGTCTTCATTGAGTTGTGTAGGATATTTGCGATTATAAGTAACCTTGACCGTGCCATCCTCGTTGGCGAAGAAGTAAATCTTGCTTTCATCTTCGAGTGTATAGGTGATTTGTCCTTTCGTAAAGTACTCTTTGTCGCCATCCACCGTTTCGCTACTGCAAGCACATAGGGCACAGCAAACGAACAGGACGGCTTGAATCGTAAGATTTTTCTTGTTCATAATTGTAAGTTTCATATATGCGATACGTGAAATAGGATTGTTGTTTATTTATTTGGTTGTAGCATTGTTTGCGTTCTGTCTACGTTCGATGGCGATTTGCTCCTGCTTGTTAGGACTAGCGAGATAAGCTCGTTTGATGCGGAGAGTAGTCTTCCCATCTGCAGGTACAAATGTGATTTTCTTTCTTTCGCTCGTAAAGAGATAATTGTATGTTCCACCCTCTTTTGCCTTGATGCTGTCGGTCTTTTTGCTCACCTTGAGCATGTTTTGCTTTTGGCGTTTGAAAATTGGGGGGGCGGTGGTGGCAGTTAGGGAATACTCGGTATTAGGCTTGCCTCTTACGATAATGCCTTCATTGACAGGTATCACATTGCCCACTTTCGTAAGTTTCACCAAGTTACTTTCTGTACCAGGGATTACGCCGTATGCAATGAGTCCTTCGGGTACAGCGAGATTTTCTTCCGAAAGGTTGCCGAATACGGCATATCCATCTGCTCCCGTCTTTACCATATAGTAGTTCCAGTCTTCCTCAGCTGAGTCAGAGATGTTTTTGCTGTCGGTGGCGGCGGCTGTCTTGCCATCATTCTTGGGTATATTGATTTTGTTGGTGGCTATGTATTTCTTTAAGATGTTCGCCTTAAGCATTAGTTGTACCACGAGTTGGGCATTGATTCTGGCACCAAGCTCATTGGTATGTGTGGAACCGTTTGCAGGGAAGAACTGCTTGCAACCTTGTGGCCCCCATGCCTCCATGTATTCTTTACATGCAGTGGTTAGGTCTAGGCATTGTACCTTCAGCGAGTCGGCCACTTTTTTCATGTTATAGGGATAGTCGTAAGTATGGTCATCTTCGCCTACGCCATGAGCCTTGCCGTTGTCTATACGTCCGAGACGCGATATCTTGGTGCCCTCGAAGAGCTTGCGGCAAATGGATGTTACAAGGATAGGAGTGGCACCAAGTTTACGTGTCTCGCATATAAACTTACTTAAATATTCACGGTATACATCTGATGTTACCGATTTTTGATCATTATGGCCAAACTGAATGAAGACATAATCGCCTTTCTGGATTTCTGCTTTGGCTTTTGGCCAAAACTTACGATAGAAACTGCGGGCACTTTCGCCACGGTCGCCCCAGTTCTTTACAGTCATGCCATTGGTGAAGTAGTCTCCAAAAACTTGCCCCCAACCGTACATACCTTTTTGGTCAGGTTCGTTTTGGTCGTAGTCTGCCATGGTAGAGTCGCCGATGGTATGAATCTTGGCATTTGTATTTATGGCAGTGGCCAATACTGCTAATGCTATGATAAGATATCTTTTCATGTTTCTTACTTTTTATGGTTGAATATATTTTTTACCATCCTTGATGATAATGCCTTTCGTATATTTATTGGCTTTTTCGCCAGTAAGGGTGTAGGCTTCGTAATTCTTGCTGATATTCTGCTTTGCTTGAGAGATGCCTGTAGGAACGTAACCTTCTGGAACAAACATGACATAGCAAACTGTAGTTGATGACCCACCGAATACAAAGGTGCCTCCTTCGTTTGCCTTGTATTCGAATACACCTGTGTGGCTAGGCTCAGTAGTTTCATAGACAGTCTTTGCATCTACGCTCTTTACTTCATTTCCATTGAAGAATAATTGGATGTTGCGGTCGTCCTTGCCATATTCCGAAACAAAGGCTATGTAAAAAGTACCAGCTACGCCTGTGGTAACTGCAATGCTGCGATCGTTTGCATTTTTGCATTCGTTATCTGCTACCATGTCGGTAGTTGGCTTTAGGCCAGTGTTGGCAGAAAGTTTCAGCCCTATTGCTGTGTTCTTGTATGTTAGGCCATCACTGAAGGTGCCGGAACGCTTCTTGGCAATATACTGGGCTGTATGGCTATCTGTGCAACGGATATACAGCCCATCTACATCTGTTAATGAGGTTACGCTTTCTGATGCTGTTTTTTCGTCAAATGTCCACACTTTGTACTCTTTTACAATAGTTGTAGCTTGTGCAACGATGGTAGCTGCTGCCAATGTCAGGAATGTAAATAACTTCTTCATAAGAATTTGTATTTTAAAGTTTGTTCTGCGATTGTTCTTCGTTTTTTTCTGCTGCAATGGTAGTGTTTTTTCCTTTTGCGGCTTTTGTTATATTGTTCGTATGAATAGAATTTTATGTTTATTATTAGTTTCTGTATTAGAGTCATTTCCCGTTGGGGCCATATAATAGCTAGTGGCTATGCACAAAAAGCCAATGCCACTAAAATGAATATAGAAAATAACTTTTTCATGAACTTAGCTTTTAGACGAGCGCCGCTCTTTCCAAATACTAGTCGAGCCCCTCTTATAAGGCTTGTGATGGGGCTAGCTCATCTTCGTCGAAATAGATGCTTGATGCATCTCCTTGTGTGCCAGAACCTGCAAGAATTGAATATGCGGTTTCAAGCTTGCAGATCTTCATGCTTGGGGATATATAATTCTTTTTCTTCATAAGAATAGTGATTTTATGTTATTTATTGATGATTTTCTTGCCATTGATGATAACGATGCCTTGGTATGTTTTTTCCACCTTCTGCCCGGCTAAATTGTACATGATGCCATCTTGCTGTTTGGCGTTGTGCTCGATGCCAGTAATGTCGGTAGTCTCACCATTAGCGCCAACGCTAAAGCGTATTGTTTTTTCGGTCGTGGCATTACTCTTGATAGCAGCTGCCAATTTGTCTTGGTCGCGACGAATTCTGTAGTAGGCTTTGCCTGCAGAGAGGGTGCCAGCATTGGTAGGGGCGAATACAGCTTTGCCGTCCTTGCTGCCTAGTATGTAATTGTGGTACGATTTTTTGTCTGTATCATCACCGGCGTAATCTAGTTCGGTTTTCTCCATAGTATAGTCTGCAATCACTGGATGGAGTGCATAGTTCATGTCTACTAAAGATTTTGTGTTGTCTGTTTCTTTCATGGCAGTTCCGCAGTCTGTTGCTGTCAATTCATAGCTTGTGTTGCCTATGCCTTCTAGAATGACACCTGTACAAGCAGGAATCGTTTTTACCTCATTGAGGTTTAATGTGATCGAGCCATCGCTCTGAGTCTTGTTGTTGCTTGCAATGTAAGCCTTTAGCTCTGCAGGTACCTTCCAGGCATGTACGTCAGAGAATGTCATTACTCCTTGCTGAGGTAAGGTGATGGTCTTGGTTGCAGTACTGGTTTCATTCTTGGGAACAAACTTTACTGCGTATATTTGTGCAGCTTTGATGGTTGTGATGTAATATGTACCATCTTTGTCGTTTGTTACGCTGGCAGTAAACTGCATGCCCTTTTCCGAATTGGTGAATTCTTGTTTTTTTTCTCCATTGAAGTATACGATAATGCCACGATTGGCATCTGTGCCTTCTGCGTAAACATAAAGTGTGCCTGCGCACCCTGCATCAAAGGCAATGGCGTCTTTGGTGATTTCTGCTGCTTTGGTCGCGATTTTGGTCGTATAGGCTCCCGGCAATTTGAGCCCATAGTTGGTTTGATAGGTGTAATCACCGAATTTTATGCCCTTAAGTGATTTTGCAACAGTTGTAGCAGCGGTGGTACTTGCATGTCCTACGATGTAAAGTCCGCCATAGTTGATGGGGGTGTCGAATGCTACATTTTCATTACCTGCCTGGAATTGGTCAAAATTCCAATACGTAGTCTGAGTGATGCCTCCTTCGGCAAATGCAGTAGTAGGACAGAGGGTCACTACAGCTACTGCGATGATTGTAAAAAACTTTTTCATAAATTGTTTGTTATATTGTAATTTATTAATAATGTACTGGTTTTGCTTGTATGTCTTTTGGTAGAAGCATAGGCTTGTAATCCAAGTAGGTCCGTGGGGTTGCCCCCACTTTCCCCTTCAAGAACCGTGCATGCGACTTTCACCGCACACGGCTCGTGTAATTCTGTTAATTAT